>CAZAFU010000005.1:43396-52191 GCA_964484475.1 uncultured Caulobacterales bacterium
CAGGGAGCGGCCGATCAGGCGCTGGATCTCCTGGGTGCGCCCCGAAGGACCGTTCTTGGTATCCCGGCGGCCCCGGGTGTGGGTCGCGCGGGGCAGCATGGAGTATTCGGCGGTCACCCAGCCCTTGCCCTGCCCCTTCATCCACGGCGGCACGTTCTCCTCCCAGCTCGCGGTGCAGAAGACGTGGGTGTTGCCCGCCTTGATCAGGCAGGAGCCTTCGGCATAGCGGCTGACGCCGGTTTCGATGGCAATGGGACGCAGTTCGTTGAACGTTCGGCCTGACGGACGCATGGGCACTCCTTGTGTCGAGCCCCGCCCTAGCGAGCACCCGCCACCGCGTCGAGGCATCACCGTCGCGGCGTGTCCCGGTTCGTCATCGTTTCTTTGGTCCCAGGGCGGTCGGGCGGGATGGTCAGGCGGCGTGCCCGGCACCCTCCGGTGCCGTGCTCCCCGGCTATCCTGCCATGACCGATGCGATCATCGCCGCCATCTGGCCCTGGCTGTAGGGCTTGCTGAGGCGCGGAAGGTCGATGGTCTCGCCGCTCGGCAGTTCGGCGTAGCCGGTCGCGAGGACGATCGGGACATGAGGGCGGAGTACGGCGAGTTCGCGGGCGAGATCCGCTCCGGTCATCTTCGGCATGGCGTGATCCGTCAGGACGAGGTCGATCCCCTCGTCCTCCCGGAAGAGGTCGAGCGCTTCGGTGCCCGACGACGCCGCCACCACTTCGTGCCCCAGGTCCTCGGCCATCATCACGGTGTTCATCTGGATGAGCGCGTCGTCGTCGACGATCAGGATGCGGTACCTGTCCGTTTCCGAGACGGGCAGTCTTCTGGGCTGCTGCGGTTCCTGCCTCGCGGGTGGCCGCGCGTCCCTGTCCTCGGCAACGGGCAGCCAGAGGTCTGCAAGCGTGCCCTCGCCCGGGGTGCTCGACAGCACGAGGGCGCCGCCCATCTGCACGGCGAGGCCGTGGATCATGGCGAGGCCCAGCCCCGTGCCCTTGCCGACCTCCTTCGTCGAGAAGAAGGGCTCGATCGCCCTCTCGAGGGTCTTCTCGTCCATGCCTTCGCCCGTGTCCGCCACGCGCAGGCGCAGATAGGGCTGGGGGGAGAGCCCTTCCGCCGCGCCGGACGCCTGCACCGAAATGTCGATGGTGATCGTCCCGCCCCGCGGCATCGCATCGCGCGCGTTCACGACGAGGTTCAGGAGGGCAAGCTCGACCTGGTTCCGGTCGATGAGTGCCTTCGGCGACCCTTCGGACGAATGGATGACGAGTTCGATCTCCGGGGTCAGCGAGCGCTCGAACAGGCTTTCCATACCCGCAACCAGCCCGGCCGCGTCGACGGGCTCGACGGCGAGATCCTGCTGGCGCGCGAAAGCCAGCATCCGGCGGGTCAGCGCGGCGCCCCGCTCCGCGCCCTCGCGCGCATTCTTGAGGAGCAGCCGGAGAGCCGGGTCTTCAGGCAGGCGCTTCTCCAGCAACTCGATTGAAGTCGTGGGCGACGCCGCCGGTCAGCTGGCCGATCGCCTCCATCTTCTGGGCCTGGAGGAGCTTGCGCTCTGCGTCCTCGCGCTGGCGCGCCTCAGCGAGCAGGTCGTCATGGGCAACGGACAGATCGGAGGTTCGCTGGGCGACACGGTCTTCGAGGGTCGCCGTCAGCCGCTTCAGGCGTTCCTCGCTCGCCGCCAGCTCGTCGAGGCGTGCCCGGGCCTCGTACTGTCGCCGCCGGCTCCGCATCGCGGTCATCGCGGTGCTGACGAAGGTGGTCGGGTGGAAGGGCCGCTCGACGAAACTCACGTTGATCAGCAGCTCCTGAAGGCGGCTGGCCGCCGGGTTCCGCTCGGGTCCGCCGCCCCTTGGGGTCAGGACGATGAAGGCGAGCCCCGACCAGCTCGGCTGGGCTTCGATCCACGCGGACAGGTCACGAAGGTCGGCTGATCTCAGCGTCTCTTCCGTCGCGACCACGAACGCCGTCTCGTCGCTCAGGTGTGCGACCAGCGCCGCGAGGCTGGGACAGACCTCGGCGCGAATGTGTCTTTCGTCCAGGAGCCGCACCAGCAATTGCGCATCACGCCCGGACGGCGCGAGAATGAGCGCTGCTGGTTCCATCGGAGGCGCCTTTCTCACGGGGGCGTATCTCGACCAAGAAGTGGACCATCCCCCCCGTGGTACTCCGGCGTGCCGCGCAGGACGCCCTGGAAGCGCTCGAGCGGCTCGCCGAGAACAAGGCCCCCCGAACCGATCGAATACTCACGGATCGTGTCCTCGTGGCGTCCCGTCCGCTTCTTGATGACCGACACCGCCCGGCGCACGCGCCCCGCCGCCTCGAAGTAGCGCAGGAGGATCACGGTGTCGGCAAGGTAGGTGAGGTCCACCGGAGACTTCATGTCGCCGACCAGGCCGTGCTGCGCCATCGTCATGAAGGTCGTGGCGCCTTGCCGGTTGAGGTACTGGAGCAGTTCGTGAACATGCAGGAGGATGGCGCGCTCCTCGGGCATCGCAGCGATGTAGCCGTTGAGACTGTCGATCACGACGGTTTTGGCGCCGGACTCCTGGACGGTCTTCGCAACGCGGTGCGCGAACTCACCGGGGGACAGCTCGGCCGCATCGACCTGCTCGACGAGCACCGTTTCTTCTTCCACGTGTCGCTTCAGGTCGAAGCCGAGCGCGTCGGCGCGATCGAAGAAGAGGGTCAGCTCCTCGTCGAAGACGAAGATCGCAGCCTTGTCCCCGCGCTCCACGACGGCGGTGAGGAGCTGCAGGACGAAGACGCTCTTGCCGGCGCCTGAGGGGCCAAGCAGCAGCGTGCTCGAACCCTGCTGGATGCCGCCCCCGGTCAGCCTGTCGAGCTCGCCGATGCCGGTCGTCAGGGTGCCCCTGTCGAAGTCCGTCTTGTGCCCTGCCGCGACGAGCCTCGGGAACACGGCAACCCCGCCCGTCTGGATGACGAAGTCATGATAGCCGCCTTGGTAAGTCTGGCCGCGCATCTTGTGTATGCGCAGGCGGCGACGCTCTGCGCCGTAGTCGGGGGCCATCTCCTCGAGCCCGACCACACCATGAACGACGCTGTGGACGGTCTTGTCCTTGGTGTCCGAGGTCATGTCGTCGAGCATCAGCACTGTCGCGCCATCCTTGGCGAAGGCGTGCTTGAGGGCGAGGATCTGGCGGCGATAGCGCAGGCTGCTCTGGGCGAGCAGCCTGATCTCGGAAAGGCTGTCGAGGACGATGCGCTCCGGTTTGACGCGATCGATCGCCTCGAAGATCGTCCGGGTCGTCTCCCCGAGCTCGAGGTCGGAGGAGTAGAGGAGGCTCTGCTGCTGGTCGGCGTCGAGCAGGGCTTCCGGCGGCACGAGCTCGAAGACGGAGATGTCCTCCGGTAGCGTCCAGCCGTGCGATGCGGCGCCTGCGCGCAGCTCGCCTTCCGTCTCGGACAGGGTGATGTAGAGGCCCCGCTCGCCTGCTCTGGCGCCCGCCAGAAGGAAGTCGAGGGCGATCGTCGTCTTGCCGGTGCCGGGTTTGCCTTCGAGGAGGAAGGTGTGCCCGCACAAGAGGCCGCCTCCGAGGATGTCATCGAGGCCTTCAACGCCCGTCGCACAACGGCGCGGCGTTTCGTAGGATTGATCGCCGCTCATAGCTTTCCCTCAGTCCAACGGCGATCGTCATGGTGGCCGTTAACGTGTCGCCGTACCATGCTGAACTCGGTAGGTACAACCTGTCAGGCGGGCGGGTGGGGCTCGGTCACGCCCTACAACGACATGTGAACGAGCGGAGCCGAGCCGAGCCGAGCCGAAGCCGTCGCCCGGCCCCGGAAGCTCGAGACTGGCGAACAGGACCGGTTCGGATGTCTCGGCGCGAACCAAGCCATGCCCCCGTTCCGGAGCCTGCACCGGCAAGCGGTCCAGGCCTCTTTGGTGATCTTCCAGCCATGATACCTACCCGCCGGGCTCCAAGCCCGCTAAGTGATGGTCGTGGCCAGTCTATCGGATATCGACGAACGCTCCCGGCGCCTCTTCAAGGAGCTGGTGGAGACCTATATCGAAACCGGCGAGCCTGTGGGCAGCCGGACCCTTTCGCGCCGCCATGGCGTCAGTGTGTCGCCGGCGACCATCCGCAACGTCATGGCCGACCTGACCGATCTTGGGCTCCTGGACGCACCGCACACCTCCGCCGGGCGTCTTCCCACCGAGAGGGGCCTGCGGCTCTTCGTGGATGCCATGCTGGAAGTGGGCGAGCCTGCCGAGGAGGACCGCAAGGCCCTCGAGGAGAAGGCTTCCTTCGGTGACGGCGACGCTGTGCTCGGCACCGCGGCAGGGATGCTTTCGGGCCTCACCCGGATGGCCAGCCTCGTGATGGCATCGAAGGCCGAACGCCCGCTCCGCCACCTCGAATTCGTCAGGCTGGATGACGCCCGCGCCCTCGCCGTGATCGTCGATGCGGCCGGTGACGTGGAGAACCGCCTGGTCGAACTGCCACCGGGGCTTCCCGCCACGGCCCTCATCGAAGCGGCCAACTACCTCAACGCGCAGCTTTCAGGGCGCACCCTGAAGGAGGCCCAGCGGCTGGTCCTGTCTGAAATCGAGGCGCGGCGGACCCAGCTCGATGACCTGACGGCCGAGCTCGCCCGACGCGGCATCGCGGAGCTTTCGAGCCTGCCAGAAGGCCAGGGGCGCCAGCTGATCGTACGGGGGCAGAGCAATCTTCTCGCAGGCGCGGCGGAGGATCTTGACCGGGTGCAGCAGCTCTTCGACGAGCTCGAGCGGAAGGAAGGTCTTCTCGATCTTCTCGAGGCTGCCCGGGACGGCGAAGGCGTACGGATCTTCATCGGTGCCGAGAACCGGCTGTTCAGCCTTTCGGGCAGTTCTGTCATCGCGGCACCGTACCGGGACCGGGAAAGCAATATCGTCGGTGTGCTGGGTGTCGTGGGGCCGACCCGCCTCAATTACGGCCGGGTGATCCCGCTCGTGAACTACACCGCCGAACTGATCGGCCGGATGATGCGCTAGGCGTCAGCTCGTATAGAGAATGAGCTCGTCCCGGGTGGTCTCGCGCCGGGCGAAGCGGTTCAGGCCGTTCACCCCGAAAAGGCTCATCTGCAGCCGGTCGTCGGGGAGGATCACGATGTCGAGGTCACGCAGGGTCACGCCCGAGATCGTCAGTTCGGGAAGTTGTGCGGGTGCGCCGTACACCTGCCCGTTGGCCGTCGAGAAGGGGATACGGTAGTCGCCCTCGCTCACGGTGAGGCCCGCTTTCCTTGCGTCGCTTTCCCGGAGGGTCACGATGCTCGCGCCGGTATCGACAAGCATCCTGGTCGGGCGCCCGTCGATCTCCGTCTGCAGGAGGAAATGCCCGTCGCGCTGGGCGCTGATGATGATCCGCTCGATCTCGCCGCCGACCGCCTCGACGCGATCGGGAAGGGGGTCGCGCAGGGGATTGAAGCGCCCCTGGTCATCGACGCTGCGCAGGCCGAAGAACAGGAGGACGACCGCCATCGTACCAAGCGCGATGAAGCCGTTGCTGTTCTGACCCATGAGAGAATTCCGTCCTGTCACGCCTCAAGGTAGGGACGGGGGGCTTCCCCGTCACCCCTTCGCGGAGTGACCATTCAGGCAGGGCCGAAACCCAGGACCTCGTTCATGCCGTAGAGGCCGGGCTCCTTGCCGACCACCCAGCGGGCCGCCGCGATCGCGCCGCGGGCGAAGCCCTCCCGGCCGAGCGCCTGATGGGAAATGGAAACGGTCTCGCCTTCGCTCATGAAGGCGACCTCGTGCTCCCCGAAGACCCCGCCTCCGCGGCGCACCGCGAAACCGATCTCGCCGCTCCTGCGTTCGGCATCGCGGCCGTGGCGCGAGAAACGCGCCGCTTCCGAAAGCGCGCTGCCCCGCGCCCGGGCCGCCGCTTCACCGAGGAGGAGAGCGGTGCCCGACGGGCTGTCCTTCTTGAACCGGTGATGGGTCTCGAGAATCTCGATATCGAAATCCGACAGCGCGGCGGAGGCTTCCGCCACCAGCCTGCGCATCAGGGTCACGCCGAGGGACATGTTGCCGGACTGGACGACGGGAATGGACCTGGCCGCGTCGTCCACCGCCCGCTGCTCTTCGGCCTCGAGGCCCGTCGTGCCGGTCACCAGCGGAACCTTTGCCTTCACGCAGGCCGCCGCCGCCGCCGCCGTTCCCGCAGGAGAGGAGAAATCGATCAGGACGTCGCCTTCCCGGAGGTTGCCGAAATCCTCATCGCAGAGGGTCACGTCGCCGATCGCCCTGATCGCTTCGCCCATCCGGCCTTCGGCACCGAAAAGTACAATCCTGGTCATCGCTCGCCCACCTCGCAAACATCTTCGGACCGGTGATGTCGGTCATGACGGCCCGGTCGGCAAGGGAAACCGCGGACCCGTCCCCTAAAGCTCAGTTCGCGCCCTGCAGGCGATCCCAGAAGTCGCGGGCGCGGCCCATGAAGTCGTTCGACTTGGGGCAGTCCTCGCCATCCCCCTCGGCGCAGAACTCCCGCAGGAGCTCCTTCTGCCGGGCGGAGAGATTGGTGGGGACCTCCACCCGCAGCTCGACGAACATGTCGCCCCTAGTCTTGCGGCGGAGCTGGGACATGCCCGAGCCCTTCAGGCGAAACTTGGTGCCGCTCTGGCTGCCTTCAGGAATGTTGATCTTCACCCGGCCGCCTTCGATCGTGGGGACCTCGACGTGCCCGCCCAGGGCCGCCGTGACCATCGGGACGTGGACATCGCAGTAGAGATCCGCGCCGTCCCGCTCGAAGAGTTCGTCACTGCCCACGCTGATGAACAGGTAGAGGTCGCCGAAGGGTCCGCCCCTGAAGCCCGCCTCACCCTCGCCGGTCAACCTGATGCGGGTGCCGTCCTCGACCCCGGCGGGAATATCGACCTGGAGGGTCCTGTTCTTGCGGACCCGGCCCTGCCCCGCGCAGTTGCCGCAAGGGTCGGCGATCACCTGGCCCTGGCCCTGGCAGGTGGGGCAGGTCCGCTCCACCGTGAAGAAACCCTGCTGTGCCCGGACCCGCCCCGCGCCGCCGCAGGTGCCGCATGTCTTGGGCTCGGTCCCCGGTTTCGCGCCGGAGCCTTCGCAGACCTCGCAGGCCTCCGAGGAGGGGATGGTGATTTCCTTCTCGACCCCCTCGAAGGCTTCTCCGAGGGTGATGTCGAGATCGTATTTGAGATCGGCGCCGCGCTGGGCACTGGTCCGGCCGCGCTGGGCCTGGGCCCGCGCCCCGCTCATGAAATCACCGAAGATGTCTTCGAAGATGTCCGAGAAGGCACCGGAGGAGAAACCGCCCCCCATGCCGCCGGGACCCCCGCCCATGCCGCCATTCTGGAAGGCGGCATGTCCGAAGCGGTCATAGGCCGCCTTCTTCTGCTCGTCGGAGAGGACCTCGTAGGCCTCGCCGATTTCCTTGAACTTCTTCTCGGCTTCCTCGTCCCCCGGGTTGCGGTCCGGGTGATACTTCATGGCGAGCTTGCGGAAGGCCGACTTGATCGCCGCCGCGTCCGCGCTCTTTTCGACGCCGAGTGTCTGGTAGTAGTCCTGTGCCATATCTCTCAATCTTCGCGCGCCTGTCCGGCTGCACTCATTCTGGAACGCCCCGGACGGTCATCCGCGGACCTATCGGTTCCACGAACCGAGGTCCCAGCCGGTTTCGCGCTCGAGCTCGTCATTGTGGCTCCTGAAATGATCCAGGAGGAAGCTGCGCAGGCCGTCGTCGAGATCACCGCGGCCGGACCGGAAAGTCCAAGTCTGCGGCAGCGCGACGTCATCCCTGATCCCGAGGAAGGAGCAAAGCCTCGCAAGCTCGGCCTCCTGCTCCGCCGCGTAGTCGTCGTAGCGGATGAGATGGACCTTCTCGGGGCCGAAAGTCTCCTTCGCGCGGCGAACCTGCGCCGCGTAGTAGCCGCGTGCGCAATAGGATCTCACCCGGTCCTGCTCGCCGGTACCGGTCTCCGAGCGATCGAGCTCGCACCTGATCGCCTCCTCGAAGTCCAGGGTCTCGCGACCCCGCTTGCGGTCCATCGTCCAGTGCGAGTGGGCGCGCTCGACCGGATTGCGGAGGATCATCACGATCCTCATCGAGGGGTTGTAGTCGCGAATACGTTCGAAGGCCCCGTCCCAGTACATGTAGCTCGGGGTGAAGTCGCCGCAGATCTGTCCGGCCGCAGGTTTGAAACGCAAGTTGTACCGCACGAAGCGGAGCGCATTGACCGGCGAGTCCGGGATGTAGTCGAAGAAATGCAGCTCCTTCTGATCCGGGAGATGCACCTCGGGATGCTGCTGGAGCATGCGGTGCAAGGCGGTCGTGCCCCCCTTCTGGGTGCCTGCGACCACGAACGAGACCCGCGGGCTCAGCATCGATGACTCCGGTTCAAACGCGAAAAGACAGGGCCGGCCTCCGAGGGGAGACCGGCCCGCTTTTCTTACTTCTTGTCGCCGCCGTCGACCTCTTCGTAGTCGGCGTCGACGATCTCGGCGTCCTGGGCCGCGTCCGCGGCCGCGTCGGCTGCGGCTGCATCCTGCTCGGCCTGGGCGTTGCCTTCACCATAGATCGCCTCGCCGAGCTTCATCGAAGCGGTGGCAAGGGCCTGGACCTTGGCGTTGATGTCGTCGGCGGAGACGTCATCCTTCTCGAGAACGGCCCGCACGTCGGCGATGGCGTCCTCGATCTGTTTCTTCTCCGCATCGCCGATCTTGTCCCCATGCTCCTTGAGGGAGCTTTCGGTGGAGTGCGCAAGGCTCTCGCCCTGGTTCTTCGCCTCGACCAGCTCGCGGCGCTGCTTGTCGG
>CAZAFU010000006.1:0-52045 GCA_964484475.1 uncultured Caulobacterales bacterium
CCGAATTCCTGATCCTCGACGAGCCGTTCTCGGGTCTCGACCCGGTGAACCAGAAGCTCCTGGAGGACCTGATCCTCGAGCTGCGCAACAACGGCGCGACGGTGCTCTTCTCCACGCACACCATGGAGCACGCAGAGCGGCTCTGCGACCGTTTCGTGATGATCCGCAAGGGCAAGGGCGTCTTCGAGGGAAGCCTCGAGGACGCCCGCGCCGCCTATGGCCGGCGCCTGATCCTGAAGACACCGGACGACCCTTCGGTCCTGGTCGGGGAAGCGGGCGTCGTGGGCATCGAGGATCTCGGCCGGAACCGCTACGCCATCGCGATCGCCGATGGCAGCGATCCGCAAGGGGTCCTGCGCCTCGCCCTCGACAGGAACATCAAGGTTGAGAGCTTCGGCCGCGAGGAAGCCTCTTTGCACGACATCTTCTTCCGCCTCGCCGGCAATGACCAGAAGGAAGCAGCATGAACGCGATCTTCGAAATCGTCTGGCAGGAATACAAGCGGTACATCTTCACCCGCGGCTTCCTGATCTTCCTCCTGATCATGCCGGCGGCTGCGGTCTTCGGCGCTTCGACCTCGTTCATCCAGGAAGCGACGGAAACCGAAAAGCTCTTCGTCGTGCTCGACCGGGACGGCGGCTGGTCCGAACGCATCGACAGGAGCCTCGACCTCCAGCGCCAGAAGGATGCTCTGGAACTCTGGGACGCCTATGTCGAAGGGCTGAGGATCACCGGGACCCTCGGCGGCGACACCCTGCCCGAGCCCTTCGATCCCGATGACAGCGGGCCGAACCGCGCTCTGAGGTTCGCGCAGGCGGGGGGACTGGAAGGCGGTCGCGCGCTTCTCGATGAACGGGTGGGCATCGAGCTCCCTCCCCTCGAGCCGCCGCGGGTCAATTTCCGCCGCGTCGAGCTTCCCGCCTCCGTGGGCGATCCGGCGACAGCTGACGAGCTCGGCGAAGTCCTCCTGCCTTTCATGCGGGGCGAAGCGGACATCGGCGAGAACGAGCGGCTTTTCGGGGCGCTCTACATTCCGCAGGGCTTCGAGGCCGGCAACGAGGAGACCGAGGCGGTCTTCCTTACGGACAACATGGCGGATCGCGCGCTGCCCAATGACCTGCGGGCGGTCCTGCGCGACGGGTTGCAGGCCCGGGCCTTCGAAGGCGTCGGCGTGGCGGAGGATGAAGTCCTGCGGATCCGGGAGCTGCGGGCGCCCTTCTCCGTCGTGAAGGCCGGGTCGTCGGCCGAGGACGAGGCCCAGCGCCTGCGCGACCGGGTCGAGTTCGCGGTCCCCCTTGGGCTTACCTACATTCTCTTCTTCGTGGTCTTCTCGGTCGGCAGCATGATGCTGACCAACACGATCGAGGAGAAATCGAACAAGATCGTGGAGATGCTGCTCTCGTCGGTGTCCGCGCGGCAGCTCATGATCGGCAAGCTGATCGGCCTCGCCCTCGTTGGGATGACGCCTCTGCTGATCTTCGGCACCTTGGGCTTCGTCCTTCTGACGGTCTTCGGGGCAGGCGACGAGACCCTGACCCTGATCAGGGACGTCCTGCTATCGAGCCCGCTCGTGCCGCTCTTCTTCCTCTACTTCGTGCTCGGCTACACCCTCTACGCCTCGATCTACCTCGCCGTGGGTGCCCTGTGCGAGTCGATCCAGGATGCGCAGCAGCTGTCGATCCCGATGACCATAATCATGGTCCTGCCCGCGCCGTTCCTGATCTCGGTGGTGCAGGACCCGAACGGCCTGTTCGCGAAAATCCTCACCTGGATCCCCTTCTACACGCATTACGCGCTGATGCTGAGGCTTTCGAGCTCGCCGCCGGTCTGGGAAGTCCTCGCGGCGACCGTCATGCTGGTCTTCGCCGTCGGGCTGATGCTGTTCTTCATGGGCAGGATCTACCGCGCCGGCATCCTGCAGTCGGGTGGGAACGCCACCTTCAAGGCGATGTTCGAGGCTGCGAAAGGGCCGCAGGAGCTCTCCGCCCGCTGAGGCCGGGGGCCCGCTGGTCCCCGCGCCGAGTATGTGCGAGACCGGCGCCCCACGCTGGAGGACGCCATGACCGACGCATTCTACGCCCGTATCCGCGACACCCTCGAGGACATCGAAGACGAGGGTCTGACCAAGCCCGAAAGGCTCATCGCCTCGCCTCAGGGGCCGGAAGTCGAGATCGAGCATGAGGGACGGCGGATCACCGCCCTCAACTTCTGCGCCAACAACTATCTCGGCCTTGCCAATGACAAGGCTCTCATCAGGGCCGCCCAGAACGGTGCGGAGGTCTACGGCTACGGCATGGCGTCGGTGCGCTTCATCTGCGGCACCCAGACGATACACCGGCATCTCGAACGGGAATTGGCCGAATGGCTCGGCTTCGAGGACGCGATCACCTTCGCGGCCTGCTTCGACGCCAACGGCGCGGTCTTCGAGCCGCTCCTGACGGCCGAGGACGCAATCATCTCCGACGCCCTCAACCACGCCTCGATCATCGATGGGGTCCGGCTCTGCAAGGCCCAGCGCTACCGCTACGAGACCAACGACATGGCGTCGCTCGAGGAGCAGCTGAAGTCGGCCGAGGAGAAGGGCGCGCGTACCAAGCTCATCGTCACCGACGGCGTCTTCTCCATGGACGGCACCATCGCCCAGCTTGGTGCGATCTGCGATCTCGCCGAGCGCTACGGCGCGCTCGTGATGGTGGATGACTGCCACGCCACGGGTTTCATGGGCGAAGGGGGCCGGGGCACCCACGAACACTGCGACGTCATGGGCCGGATCGACATCCTGACCGGCACCCTGGGCAAGGCCCTCGGCGGCGGCATGGGCGGTTTCATCTGTGCACGCCAGGAGGTCGTCGACCTGTTGCGCCAACGCGCCCGCCCCTATCTTTTCTCGAATGCCCTCGCCCCCGCCCTCGTTGAAGGCGCGCGTGAGGCTCTCAAGCTCGTTGCCGAGGGAGACGACCTGCGAAGGCAGCTTTTCGCGAACGCGAAGCTCTTCCGGCAACTGATGACCGATGCCGGGTTCGAACTGATCCCCGGCGAGCATCCGATCATCCCCGTGATGCTGCACGATGCGAAGAAGGCGCAGGCCATGGCGGCCAGATTGCTCGACGAGGGTGTCTTCGTGACGGGCTTCAGCTTCCCGGTCGTGCCGCGTGGAAAAGCCCGCATCAGGACACAGATGAACGCCGCTCATACCGAAGAGCAGGTCCGCAGGACCGTTGATGCCTTCGTCAAGGTCGGCCGCGACATCGGCGTGATCGGCTGACCGGCATGGCCTTCGCGCAAGCCCCGGTCGAAGCTGTCGCGGACGCCCTGATCGCGGCTCCGGGCGCGCCCTTCGACATCAAGAGCGCCGCTACGCGCAACGAGGACCTCTTCGAGGACAAGGAAGACGCGAAGGCTTCCACCGCAATGGACAGCGAAGCGATCGACCAGCTCCAGGATGCGCTTTATGCGGAGGGCGACCGTGCCCTCCTCGTCATCCTTCAGGGCATGGACACCTCAGGGAAGAGCGGCACCATCAAGTCGGTCTTCCGGGCGACATCGCCCCTCGGCATGCGGGTGAAGGCATTCAAGAAGCCGTCTACGGAGGAGCTGTCCCGGGACTATCTCTGGCGGGTGCACAACGCGGTCCCGCGCAAGGGGCACATCGGCATCTTCGACCGCTCCCATTACGAGGATGTCCTCGTTGGAAAGGTCCGCGAGTTCGCCACACCCGAGGAGATCGAGCAGCGTTACGGCCAGATCAACGCCTTCGAGAAGCACTTGAGCGAGAACGGGGTCACCATCCTCAAATGCTTCCTGCACATATCGAAGGACGAACAGGCCGAGCGCCTGAGGGACCGCCTGATCAAGCCGCACAAGCGGTGGAAATTCAATCCGGGCGACCTCGAAGACCGTCAGCTATGGGACGACTTCATGGCCGCCTACGAGACCGTCGTGCGAAGATGTTCGACCCCGCACGCGCCCTGGTACGTCATTCCCTCCGATAGCAAGGCAAGGCGGAACGCGATGGTGGCGCGCCTGGTGCGCGGAACCCTCGAACGGATGGACCCACGCCATCCGCCTTCGGATTACCGGCTCGACCAGTTCGAGATCTGAAGCCGGTCAGCCCGCAACGGCAAACTGGAGGCCCTGTTTCGAAACGCGGCGCTCATGGATGAGGGCATCGAGATGGCGCTGGGCATCGGCAACCGGAAGGTCGGCCCAGCGGGCGACCTGTTCGGCGCTCAACGGGCCCTTTCTCTTGACGGCTTCCAGGCATGCCAGTCGCTGAAAACGGTCGACGGTGCCCTGGGCTTCGCGGCGGCCTACCATGGTCTTCTCTCCCCGGCCGGTCGCGGCCGCTCCTTCCGAGGCGAAAGAATACTGCTGAATGGGTTGCCTTAGTCTTGCCGCAATATCTTCAAAATGAAGCGATCCGGTCTTTCCGGGGGGCTCAGCACTCGATGACGTTGACCGCGAGGCCGCCTTGGCTCGTTTCCTTGTACTTGGTGGACATGTCGAGGCCGGTCTGTCGCATCGTCTCGATCACCTGGTCGAGACTGACGCGGCTCGGCCCGGTCGAATTGAGCGCGAGGCGGGCAGCGTTGACCGCCTTCACCGCGCCGATCGCGTTGCGTTCGATGCAGGGGATCTGCACGAGGCCGCCGACCGGATCACAGGTCAGCCCCAGATTGTGCTCCATGCCGATTTCGGCGGCGTTCGCGCATTGTTGCGGCGTGCCGCCCCAGACGGCGGCAAGACCGCCCGCGGCCATGGAGCAGGCAACGCCCACCTCACCCTGGCACCCCATCTCGGCGCCCGAGATCGATGCCCGTTGCTTGTAGAGTAGACCGATACCACCTGCGGTCAGGAGAAAGGTCCGCCTTGCCTCGTTCGAGACCTCGTCGAGGGGGCAATACTTGCGGAGTACGGCCGGGATGATCCCCGCAGCGCCGTTGGTGGGGGCGGTGACCACCTTGCCGCCCGCGGCGTTCTCCTCGTTCACCGCCATGGCGTAGAGGTTGAGCACGTCGAAAAGCCGCTCGGGCTCGTTGGCGAGCGGCGTCGACTGGACCTTCGCGTGGAGCGCCGGCGCACGGCGGTTCACCTTCAGGCCGCCCGGCAGGACTCCGCTCGTGTTCAGTCCACGGTCGATGCATTCGAACATGGTGTCGATGACGAAGTCGAGCTTGCCCTGGGTTTCTTCGAGCGGGCGAAAGGCTTCCTCGTTACGCAGGATGACCGCCGCGATCGACGCCTTCTCCTTCTCGCAGATCGCGAGCAGTTCGTCGGCGGATGCAAAGGGATGGGGGACCGACACCTGGGTCTGGACGAGGTCGTCTTCGGCTGGCTTCCTGAGCTGCGCCTCGGAGGCAATGAAGCCGCCGCCGGTGGAGAAGAACTGCGCCTCGGCAACGGGCTCACCGCTTTTTCCCAGTGCACGGAGCTTCATCCCGTTGGGATGGAGTTCGGGGATGACGTCGCCGGCAAGGTCGATGTTCCGCCTGAAGGTGAACGGTATCGTCCGCTCACCGAAAAGCTCGATCTCCCCTTCCTTTTCGATCCGGTCGAGCCCCGCCTGGCCCGCCTTCGGATCATAGGTCTCGGGATCGTGACCCATCAGCCCGAGCGCGGTGGCGGTGACCGTGCCGTGGCCCTCCCCGGTCAGGGCGAGCGACCCCTGAAGCTCGACGAAGACTTCCGCGATCTCCCCCCGCTCCTCCTCGGACATCTGGGCGAGGAAACGGCGGGAAATGCGCATGGGGCCTACGGTGTGAGAACTCGAAGGGCCGATGCCGACGCGGAAAAGATCGAGGATCGAAAGCATGGGCGGACATCAACCCAAAGGGGGGTCGCCTGCAAGGGCTATCCCCTGAACCCATGGGCATTGAGGAGCGCACGCACGTTGACCTTGGCCTTGAGGCGCGCCGCAAGGAGATACATGCCGCCGATCTTGCGGTGCAGGAACATCAGGACCGGCTTGGGCGTGTGATCGTAGCGGGTCTGGCGCAGGACAAGGCCCGCATCGCGCATGCGTTCCGTCACGTCGCTGGTGGCGAAATCATAGGGCTCGTCGGCACGCAGGGGTTCGACGGCGGCGAGAAACATCGACTTCATCGCGGCCTCGTGCTCGGGCTGCGTGTCACCGCTGATGATCCCGAGATCCCGGGCGGCGGCCTCGATTTCCTTCCAGTCGCCCGTGAGGTCGGCTTCCACGAGGCGGCGGTAACCTTCCGACAGCTCCTCCTCGATGATCCGCGTCGCGCCGAAATCGAGCAGCACGACCTTTCCCTCTTCGAGCCGGAAGCGGTAGTTGGCAAAGTTGGGATCGGTCTGGATCAGGCGGAAGACGAAAAGCTCCTGGATGACGAGATCGAACAGCAGCCGAACGATCTCGTTACGGGTTTCCTGGTCGGCGGTCTCGAGAGCTTCCAGCGGGGCACCTCTCTCGAAGGACATGGCGAGCACGTCCCTTGTCGTCAGCTCCTCCTCGAACACCGGTACGATGAAGCGGTCGTCATCCCCGAGAAGATCCTCGAAACGCTTCATCATCGCACCTTCGCGGAGGTAGTCCGCCTCCTCGTGGAGCTGGTGCTTGCCCTCTTCGAAGAGCGGTTTGAGATCGATGTTCCTGGGCAGCTGCCCGGACAGCCGCAGCAGCGTTGCGAGATTGTCGATGTCGCTGTCGATGCTCTCGCGCACGCCGGGATACTGGACCTTGATCGCGAGATCCCGGCCATCCTTCGTCCGCGCCCTGTGCACCTGACCGATCGAGGCCGCGGCGATCGGCCGGGGATCGAACCGCTCGAACTTGGCCATCCAGCCCTCGCCCCAGGCCTCGTTGAGAACGCGGCGGAGCTGTTGCGGGGGCATGTGGTGGGCCTGCTCGCGCAGCCTCGCGAGAATGTCCGCCAGTTCCTTGGGCAGCATATCGTCGCCGCCCATGGAGAGCAGCTGTCCGACCTTCATCGCCGCCCCGCGGAGCTGGGAAAGCTGGTCGGTGACCCGCTGGGCGTTGGCGGGGGTGAGGAGGAGCTGGTCGAGGCTCACCCTTTCGCCTTTCATCGCCCGCTGGGCCCCCTCGCGCAGCATGTTGCTGGCAATCGAGGTGCCAAGCCCACCGAAACGGGCCAGCCGGCCGAAGCGGTTGGTGGGCACGGCCATGCCGGAGCGATCTCGGGAATTGTCAGCCATAGAACTTCGCCTTTCGGCAGGGAAGTAGGGCGCAAGCGGGGAAACGTCACGGGGTCACTTCGGCGCGGGGGGTGTCGCGAACTCTTTGCGTCGGCGGGAACCCGCCCTAGCCTTCACCGGACCCGAACAGTGGAGAGCCCGTCATGAGCAGCAAGACCGAACGCCCCGACCCCGAGGACCTTTCGCGGTTCTGGCTCGAGGTCTCGGAACGGCTCGAATGGTTCAAGGCCCCGACCCGGGGCGGCTCGTGGTCATGGAAGGCCGACGATTTCCACATCGGCTGGTTCGAGGATGGAACGCTCAACGCCAGCGTCCAGTGCCTCGACCGGCACCTTGCGACCCGCGGCGACAAGACGGCGATCCTATGGCAGGGAGACGATCCCGACGACGTGCGGGAGATCTCCTACCGGACGGCCTTCGAGGAAGTCTGCCGCATGGCGAACGTCCTCAAGGCGCGGGGCATCGAGAAGGGTGACCGGGTCGTCATCTACATGCCGATGATCCCCGAAGCCGCCTATGCCATGCTCGCCTGCGCACGGATCGGCGCCGTGCATTCGGTGGTGTTCGGCGGCTTCTCTCCGGAAGCGCTGGCGAGCAGGATCAAGGATTGCGGGGCAAGGGCGGTGATCACCGCCGACGAGGGGCGCAGGGGCGGCAAGACCATCCCCCTCAAGGTGAATGTCGACAAGGCCCTCGAAAAGCATCCCGACAACCACATTCGCCTGGTGCTGACCGTCCAGTTGACCGGCGCGGATATCGCGTTCGAGGGCGGCCGCGACCTCTACTGGCACGAAAGCTGGGATGACGTCACCAAGGAGTGCGAGCCGGAAGTGATGAACGCTGAGGATCCCCTCTTCATCCTCTACACCTCCGGTTCGACCGGCAAGCCCAAGGGGGTGGTTCATACCACTGGCGGCTACATGACCTATGCGAGCTATACCCACGAGCTCGTCTTCCAGACCGGGGAGGACGAAGTCTACTGGTGCACCGCCGATGTCGGCTGGGTGACCGGGCATAGCTACATCGTCTACGGACCAATGGCGAACGGCGTGACGACACTGATGTTCGAAGGGGTGCCGAACTGGCCGGATTTTTCGCGCATGTGGCAGGTGGTCGAAAAGCACAAGGTGGCACAGCTCTATACAGCACCCACCGCGATCAGGGCGATGATGCGCGAGGGTAACGACTACGTCACGAGGTGCGACCGGTCCTCGCTGAAGCTTCTGGGCACCGTGGGTGAACCGATCAATCCGGAGGCATGGCGCTGGTACCACGAAGTGGTCGGAGAAAGGCGTTGCCCGGTTGTCGATACCTGGTGGCAGACCGAAACCGGGGGAATCATGATCTCCGCGCTTCCCGGCGACCCGATGGAGAAACCCGGCTCGGCCACCAGACCGATGCCCGGTATCAGGCCGGCGCTCCTTGATCAGGAAGGAAGCCCGCTCGAAGGGGCCGCGGAAGGCAACCTCGTCATCACGGCAAGCTGGCCCGGCCAGGCGCGCGGCGTTTGGGGCGACCAGAAGCGCTTCATCGAGACCTATTTCACGACCTTCCCCGGCCAGTATTTCACCGGGGACGGAGCGAAGCGGGACGGAGACGGCGACTACTGGATCACCGGGCGCGTGGATGACGTGCTCAATGTCTCTGGCCATCGCATGGGCACGGCGGAGATCGAGATCGCCGAAGGACACCCCGACCAGCTCGGTGACACATCGACCCTCGCCGAGCCCGAGGTGGTGGGCAGGCTCGTCAGCGACGCCAAGGCGAAGTTCGGTATCGGCTGACCTTCGCTTCCGGCGGTGCTAGGCCGGGTTTCGCATTGATCGATCACCGGAGTTCCCGCCATGCCGCGCGCCAGCCTGGCCGAACGCATCAAACTCGACCTGCCGCCATCGGTCTTCGCCGAGCTGATCAGGATGAAGGCCGGGGCGCTGGCCGAGGGCCGAAAGGTCCACGACCTCGGCATCGGCAACCCCGGCGTACCGCCTTCGGAAGACGTCCTCGAAGCTCTGGTGCGGGAGGTGAAGCGTGCAGAGAACCATAAATACGCAGCGGACAACGGCTCCCGCGAACTGAAAGAGGCGCAGGCGGCGTATTATGATGCCCGCTTCGGTGTGGCTCTCGATCCGGGCAGCGAGATCGTCGCCACATCGGGTGCCCATGAAGCGTTCGTGCAGCTTGCCCGGCTCATCACGCGGCCCGGTGACAGGGTGCTTGTCCCCTATCCCTGCTACCCGGTGCACGAGACCGGCTTCACGCTCGCGGGCGCCACGGCGGTGCCCCTGCCTGCCATGCCGGCGGGTGCCTTCCTCGCCGAAGCCGCGCGCCAGGTGGACGCCCATCCGGACGAAACCGTCGCCATGGTCGTCAGCTATCCGCACAACCCGACCACCGCCACGGTGGACCTTGCCTTCTACGAGAAGGTGATTGCCTTCGCCCAGGCGCACGACCTCTTCGTGATTTCCGATCTCGCCTATGCCGAGCTCTATTTCGGCGAGGCGCCGCATTCCATCCTCGAGATCGAGGGGGCGAAGGCCAGGGCGGTCGAGCTGACATCGCTGTCGAAGACCTTCTCCGTGCCCGGATGGCGTGTCGGCCTGTGTTCGGGACATGCCGGAGTGTGCGCGGCGCTCAAGAGTTACAAGAGCCACCTCGATTACGGAATTTTCCCCGCCGTGCAGAAAGCGGCAGCGGAGGCACTGAGGAACTACGCCCCACTCACGGAGGTGATCCGCGGCGAATACCGGTCCCGGCGCGAGGCCTTCCTGCGCGGTCTCGGCAGCCATGCAGGCTCGGCTGCCTGCGAAAGTTCGATGTTCGCATGGCTGACCCTTCCCGGCTCGGACGATGGAGCGAGCATGCGGTTCGCGAAGGCGCTTTTTTCCGCAGAAGATGTCATGGTGAGCCCGGGTGCGGGCTTCGGGCCCTTCGGCGAAGGCCATGCCAGGGTCGCACTTATCGAGGACCCCGGCGGTCTGGAGGAAAGCGGGCGACGCATTGCCCGCTTCCTGTCGTCTTACGAGAGCTGATTCAAACGACTGCGGATCAATCCTCCTGAAGGACATCCTCTAGGAAGAGGTAGACCGCTTCGGTCATCGCGTCGCGGTTGGTCTTCTTGCGGAAGCCGTGACCCTCGTCCTTCGCGCCCATGTACCAGGCCTCGCCGCCATTACCGCGTACCGCCGCCAGGATCTGGTCCGCCTCCGACGCAGGCACCCGGGGGTCGTTCAGCCCCTGAATGATGAAGAGCGGGTTGGTGATCTCATCGGCGTTGTTGAGCGGGTCGATGTCCTCGAAGAAGGCACGCATCTCGGGATCGCGTTCGTCGCCATACTCCGCCCGCCGAAGATCACGGCGGTAGTCGGAAGTGTTCTCGAGGAAGGTGATGAAGCTCGAGATGCCGACGATGTCCACGCCGCCTGCGAGGCGGTCGTCGTAATCGACCATCGAAGCAAGCACCATGTAACCACCGTAGGAGCCGCCATAGACGACGACCCGGTCGCTATCGAGATCCGGTTGCTCCTCGATCCAGTCGAGAAGCGCGCCGATGTCCTTCACCGAATCCTTGCGCTTCATCTCGTTGTCGAGGGTGACGTAGGTCTTGCCGAACCCGGTGGAGCCGCGGACATTGGGCAGGATCACCGCCGCACCGAGCTCCTTGACCCATGATTGGTAGGTCGAAGAGAAATAGGGACGCGACTGGCCTTCTGGGCCGCCATGGATCGAGATGATGACCGGGTGCGGACCTTCTCCCTCCGGACGGTACATGAAGGCGGGGATGGTACGCTGCTCGCCATCGACTTCGTCGAAGGTCGGGTAGTCGAAGAACTCAGGCTCCGCGAACGTCGAAGTATCGAGCCCGCCGACTTCGCTTTCGGTCCAGCGGGTGAGCTCTGGCGAACGGCCCCCGACCGGGAAGCTGTAGACATCGCCGGGCGAGGTCGCAGCGTTGAGCGAGAAGGCGATGGTCCTGCTGTCGGGGCTGAAGGAGAGGCCGCCGATGACGCCGGCAGGCAGATCGGGCACCGCGATGTCCCGGTCCCCGCGCAGGCGCCGCACGGTCAGCTCGGAACGGCCCGCTTCGTTGGTGACGAAGGCGTAGTGCCGTCCGTCGTCGGAGAAGAGAAATCCGCCGACATCGGCATTGATATCGCCCGTCAGGTTCTCCTTCTCGCCGCTTTCGAGGTCGTAGCGGTAGAGGCTGCGGAACTCGCCTTCCTCGTCGGAGGTGAAATAGACCGTGTTTCCCTCGGGCCCGAAGGTCGCGCCGCCATAGGAGATCTTCTGGTCGGAGGGATTGATCTGCTCGGCCTCGCCGCTTTCGAGGTCGAGGACGTGGATCCCGGATTCATTGATGGAAACGTAGTTGAAGAGGAGAAGCGACAGGTTGTCCTCGCTGAAGCCCGTGGGGCCCCACCATCCGTCTCCGGTGAACACGGTCTCGCGTGCCTCGGGGTCGTCGACCGGAGCCACGACGATGCCTTTCGTCGCGCCGTCCATGGTCTTCTGCCAGGCGAGCATCGTTCCGTCATCGGAGAACTGGGCTGCCGTCTTGCGGCCCTCCCCGTCGGAGACCATGCGGCTGTCGCCGGTCGCGGCGTCGAAGAGATAGACCTGATAGTTCTCGTCACCGCCCTGATCGCGGCTGAAGAGAAGCTGTCCGGGTTCGGTCGGAGAAGGTTCGGCCCCACCAACGGGTTCCTGGAAGAAGGTGAGCTGCTTGCGTGCACCCAGGGGTTCGTCGACAGCGTGGATCTGGGAAGTCTCGCCGAACCGGGTGACGATGTAGATGCCTTCGCCGTCGGCGTCGAAACCGACGAGCCCGGCTGAGCGGGTATTCTGGTACTGGTTGAGCTTTTCGGTCACCTCGCGCGGCGTTTCGGGCACGCTTTCGAGGATCAGGTTGCCCTTCTCGACCCGCTCCACGTCCTGCGCGGTGGCACCTGCCCCGAGGGCGGCGACGGACGCAGCGGAAGCGAGCGCGATGCGGCCCACGGGTCTGGCAAGGTTCAGGATTGTCATAAGCGTTCCTCGTTTGTTGGTTGTCCTGGCGATAACGGATAGGCAGGGTTCAGGCGAGCGCCGGGCGCAGGTTTCAGGCATTGCCGGCCGCCAGTTTGACGCCGAAGCGGATGACCCGGCCAGGAGCGGGCAGACCCAGTTGCGGCAGGAGTTCCTCGTCGAAGGCATTGTCGAGACGGAGGTAGGTCTCGAACTGTCGCTGGCCAGCTGCGAACCTGTGGGAGACTTCCGCGCCAAGCAGGGTGGCAGGCGGCAGGCGCGCGAAGCCGCCGCCGTCGTCGATCGAGAAGGCCTCGCCCCTGTGTTCGGCATAGATCAGCCCCCCGAAACCCGCGGCCGGGCGGTAGGCAAGCTCGGCTAGACCGTTGCTCGCCGGTCGTTCGGGCACCGGGTTGCCGGTGTCGGTCTCCAGGTCGAGCACCATCAGTCGCGCGGTGGCGCTGAAGTCCGGCGCGAGATCGACGCGAATGGCGGTCTCGAAGCCGAGGGTTTCGGTGCCTCGCAGATTGATCCGCCTACGGCGGGGCACGCCGTCCACGATCAGGCTTTCCTGGTCGATGGCCCCCTCGCCGTCCTCGAAGAATGGCGAAACGGAAAACTGCCAACCCCGCCCCGACCCCATCAGAGAAGCGGAAAGGGCCGTAGCGGTTTCTGCCTCGAGAGAAGGGTTGAGGAGGAAGCGGCCGAGGGCTTCACCGTAGAGCTCGCGCTGGGTCGGCAGCCTGCCGATGCGGGCTGCGGTGAGCTTGAGGTCGAAGGGACCGGCAAGGGGAAGGTCGATGCTGGCATTGGCGGTGGTCAGGGCCAGATCGGGCCCCTCCACCCGGCCGCCCGACTGCTTCGTCTGGAAACCCTCCTGCCGGATCGCAAGGTCGATGCCGATCTCGCCGGGTAGCGAAGCCGTGCCCGCAGCGAACAGACTGTAGGTCAGGCGCGCGAAATCCTGCGCCTCACCGCGGTCCGTCTCCTCACGCCGGGCGTGGGCGAGGCTGCCGCCCGCCGAAAGGTCAAGACCCTGCCGAGGGCTCACGGAAGCGATGAGGAGCCCCCCGGTCTCCCTGTCCGCGCCGCGTTCCCGTCCGTCAATGACGGCATAGGCCTTGTCCTCGTACCGATCGATTCGCCGGTCGGTCCGGTGATGCCACGCCGAAAGCCTCAGGTTGCGCGCGGCGGTGCCCGTGCCGATGCGCAGGGCGGCGATCGTGCGCCCGTCCTCCGGGACGCGCCATGCACGCACCTCTTCTGTCCGAGGATCGAGATGCCCCTCGGGTGCAACGCCGTAGGCTGCCTGTGCACGGAGGACATAACCTTCCGCACTCCACCCGCCCGCCATGCCCTCGCCCTGGACAAGGAGGGAGGCCTGCTCGCGGTCTGTATTCAACCTGCCCCGGGCCTCCCTGTCGAACGGGAGAAACGCTTCGTCCGGCGCCGGCTGCCGGTCGCGCGTGAAAGCGGAGGCGTGGATGCTTCCCGAGCCCGCCCGACCGTTGGCCGCGACATCGAGATCGCTGCGCAGGTAACCGCCGCTCCCCCCTTCGATGAGAGCCGAAGCCCCTGCTCCGTCGGCGAAATCGACGATGACCACCCCGCCCGAACCATAGGCGGGCGAGCCGTAGGGCCTCAGATCGAGGGCACCGATGGCCCCGGCGGGCAGGAGATTGAGGTCGAGCCGGCCGTCCCAGGGATCACGCAAGGGCACGCCCGCGAGGACGAAGGCGCTCTCCCTTTCGCTCCGCCCCCTGACCGAAAGCAGGCGCTCACCCCGCGAATTCGTCGAAAGGGAAAGGCCCGTCAGCCGTTCGAGGGCATCGCCGAGATCCACCGGCCTCGACCGGTCGATCTCCGTCTCTCCGATCGTCAGTGCAAGGGGAGCCGTCTTGGGCCTTGCGCTTTCGACCACGATCTCTTCGACCGGAACGTCAGCGAATGCCGTTCCGGTCCAGAGAAAAGGGATGCCCGCCGCGATCAGGCGGCGGGCAGTTTTCTCATTCCGACGGGATGGCCGCACCCGGGGTCCAGGGTGCTCCGTACTCGGCGAGCTTCTCTTCCATCGCAGGCAGGTCCTCTTCACGCAGGGTTTCAAGTTCCGCAACGATCTCACTCAACTCTTCCTCCGCCCATTCGGCGGACTCACGGTGGGTGGGGGTCGGACCATAGGTGGAGTTGCCGACGCCGGACCTGGCGAACCGCAGACGATCCGACACGGTGGCGACCTGCCGCTCACCCAGCGATTCCCGGGCCGGATCGCCGTTCAGGGCCATGTCCAGCGACTCTACGCGCCGCTTGAGCGCCGACCATTCATCCATCATCTCGGTGGGTGCAGTGGAACGCTCGAGAGCGACGCGAAGAAGATCGACCTTCTCTTCGGTATCGGACAGCACCGCACGGGTTGCACTGACCCGGGCGGAGAGTTTGTTCATCCGGTCCCAGAACGATGCGACCGCTTCAGGGTCCGCGGCGGGAAGCGCACCGTCGCGCAGCTTCTTCACCTCGAATTCCTTCGCACCCACCAGTTCGGTGGTTTCACCCCCCTGACGCTTCATCAGGGCAACCGAATAGGTGCCGGGCGCAACCATGAAGCCGCTATCGTCGTCGTCCTCGTCCGGCATCGACCGGACAGCCCGTTGCGAAGGTCTGGTGAGGTCCCAGGAAACCCGGTGCAGCCCCTCCCCTGTCGGGCCCTCGATGCGGCGAACGACGTCACCGTCCTCGTCGCGTACGACGAGGAGGATCTGCGGCTTCTCTTCGGAAAGCTCGGCGTTGAGTTCCTCGAAGCTCGGCATCGGGGTGTCCTCGAAAGCCTCGTTGGCTTCCTTCTCGGCTTCCTGGCGCATCTCCTTCTTCGTCCGGAGAGCGTCCTTCAGGTAGTAGGTGAAGACCGCACCGAAGGGCGGGTTGTCCGCCACGAAGAACCCGTCGCCCTGATACGCCTTCCCGCCATTACCGAGCGGTGTCTCTTCGATGTACCAAAGGGCGTCCCGCCCGGTCCAGAGCATCGCCTCCTGCTCGAGGCTTTCCTCATCGAGATCGCGGATGGGGGAGATGTCGTCGAGGATGTAGAAGCCCCGACCGAAGGACGCGACGACGAGATCGTCCTCCCGCCGCTGGATGGTGATATCGCGAAGCGGAATGGTCGGCAGGCCGCCCGACATCTCGGCCCAGTCCTCGCCGCCATCCACCGAAGCGAAGACCCCGAACTCGGTCGCGAGGAAGAGGAGGTCCTCGTCCTCGTGGTCCTGGACGATACGCCAGACCAGGTGCTTTTCGGGGATATCGTCGGCGAGCGAGCGCCAGGTCTCGCCCCGGTCCTCGGACTTGAGAAGATAGGGCGCGTAGTCGCCGTATTTGTGGTTGTCGAGCGCCACGTAGACGGTGTCCTCGTCGTGAAGATCCGCCCTGATGTCGTTGACGAAGGCCGTGTCCGGAACACCCGGAAGCGCGCCGACCTCGATCTTGCGCCAGCTCTCGCCGCCATCCTCGGTCACCTGGATGATGCCGTCATCGGTGCCGACATAGATGATGTCTTCGTTCAGGGGCGACTCCCCGAGCGAAGTGATCGTGTTGTATACGGACATCGCATAGAGGTCCCAACCGGCATCATATGACCACTGACGGCCCATTGCAGGCAGCTTCAGCCTGTCTTCGTCGCGGGTCAGGTCATCGGAGATCGCCGTCCAGCTGTCGCCGCGGTCATCGGAGCGCCAGACGCGCTGGGATGCGAAATAGAGGCGCTTCGGGTCATGGCTGCTGACGAGGATCGGCGCGTCCCAGTTGAAGCGTTCATAATCCTCGCCGGGCGCGGCGTGGGGCTTGACGTAGACGGTCTCGCCCGTGGTCCGGTCCACCCGGGTCAGGTTCCCCTGCTGCCACTGGGCGTACATGATGTCCGGGTTGCCCGGTTCGGTCGCGGACTGGTGCCCGTCGCCGCCCAGCGTCACGAACCAGTCGGAGTTCCTGATGCCGTTCGCATTCAGGGTGCGCGAAGGGCCGCCCTGGGAGTTGTTGTCCTGGGTGCCTCCGTAGACGGTGTAGAACGGCTCGGCGTCGTCGACCGCGACCTTGTAGAACTGCGTCACCGGCAGGTTGTCGATGAACCGCCAGCTCTCCATCCCGTCATAGCTTTCGTAGATGCCGCCGTCGGAACCGATAATGACATAGTCCGGATCATCCGGGCGGAAGGCGACGGCATGGTCGTCGCCGTGCTTGTTCTCGTTGTTGAGTTGCTCCCAGGTCTTGCCGTGATCGCCCGAAACCAGAGTGGTGTTCGAGGTCAGGAACAGCTGACCCTCGTTGTGCGGGCTCGCGATCAGTTCCTGGTAGTAGTGGGGCCCCGTGCCCCCGGAGATCGCGTCGGACTGCTTGGTCCACGAGGCTCCCCGGTCCGAGGACATCCAGACGCCGCCCTCGCGGCGGTCGAGCTCGATCGCGGCGTAGATGCGGTCGGGGTTCTGGGGAGAGAGGGTGAGGCCGATCTTGCCCATATTGCCCTCGGGCAGGCCATTGGTCATCTCGGTCCAGGTCTCGCCGCCATCGGTGGAGGTATAGAGCCCGGTCTCGGGGCCGGTCCCCACATAGGCAGCCACCGTCCTGTGACGTTGCCAGGTGGCGGCGTAGAGGCGATCGGGGTCGCGGGGGTCCATGACAAGCTCGGTCACGCCCGTCCATTCACCCTTGGACAGGACGTTGTTCCAGGTCTCGCCGCCATCGGTGGATTTGAAGAGGCCGCGCTGCCCCCCCTTGGACCAGAGAGGGCCCTGGCTCGCGACGAAGATGGTATCGGGGTCCTCTGGGTGAACGATGATGGTGGAGATGTGCTCGGATTGCTCGAGCCCCATGTTCTCCCAGGTCTTGCCGCCGTCGGTACTTTTGTAGACGCCGTCACCGAAGCCGAAGTGGCGGCCGCCGGCATTCTCGCCCGTGCCGACCCAGACGACGTTGGGGTCGTGGGGGCTGAGCGCGACTTCACCGATCGAGTAGACATCCTGGTCGTCGAAGAGGGGCTGCCAGGTGGTGCCCGCATTCTCGGTCTTCCACACTCCGCCCGAACCCACGCCGACATACCAGGTGGCCGGATCGTCCTTCACCACTTCGATGTCCGCAATGCGCCCCGACATGAAGGCCGGGCCGATCGAGCGCCATTTCAGGTCTGAGAGAACTTCGGAGACGACGCCGTTCCCGCCATCGTCATCCTGGAACGCACCGGCGCTGCTGATCGTCAGTGCCGCGGCGGCGACAGAAAGTGTAAGGCGTGCGAGCATATCCCCATCCCATTTTATCGAAGATCATTCAAATGCTCCTCTATCACAGCTAATGGGAGCGTCACATAGTTTACACAGCAAGATGAATAGGCTCCTTCGAGAGACCTCGAAAGCGGGATATCGGCCAGCGTGCGACTTCAAAAACTGTTGAGGCAGATCCACCACTGGGCCTCGCCCGTGATCATGCTGCCGCTCGGCCTGGTGATCGCGTCGGGCCTGCTCCTGATGGTGAAGAAGGATTTCTCATGGATCCAGCCGCCGACCGCCATCGGCGCGTCCCCGGCGGCCGTCCCCGAGCAGGGGTTCGACGAGCTGTTCGAGGTGGCGCAGGGCATCGGGGAGCTTCAGCTCGAAAGCTGGAAAGACCTCGACCGGGTGGACGTCAAACCGGGCAAGGGCATCGTCAAGTTCGTTGCCGCCAATCGCTGGGAAGCGCAGATCGACACCGAGACCGGCGAAGTGTTGCAGGTCGCCTATCGCAGATCGGACCTGATCGAGAGCCTGCATGACGGCTCCTTCTTCGCTGACGAAGTGAAGCGCTGGGTCTTCCTTCCTTCGGGGATCGTTCTCCTCGTCCTCTGGGGCACCGGCATCTATCTCTTCTTCCTTCCCCACGCGAAGAGACATGCGAAGGCCCGGGGCAAGGGGATGCGAGGGAAGAAGCTTCGTTAACGGATGACCTTGCCGTCCGCGTCGATCATCAGGCTTCCGTCTTCCTTTGCGTAGGGTCCCTGAGGCAGTCTTTCGAGGAGCGGAAGGACCTCCTCGGAGGGCCGGCAGAGCTTCACGCCCTTCGGCGAGCAGACGAAGGGCCTGTTCACGAGCACCGGATGCTCCACCATGGCATCGATCAGCGCATCGTCGCCGACGCCCGCGTCCATCAGGCCGAGTTGCTCGGCCGGAGACTTCTTCACCCTCAGGGCTTCGCGCGGGGTGATGCCGGCAGCGGCGAAGAGGCCGAGGAGCTGGGCCTTCGTCCAGCCTTCCTTCAGGTACTCGATGACGACCGGCTCCTCGCCTGAATCCTCGACGACCTTCACGACGTTGCGCGAGGTGCCGCAGTCGGGGTTGTGATAGATGACGATCATGCCGTTGCCCTTTTCTTGCCGGTCGCCGGCCTCTCCCGGTCATCGAAGGCGCCCCGGGTCCTGTTGGCAAGGGCGACGAGGCTGAGCATGACCGGCACCTCGATCAGCACACCGACCACTGTCGCGAGCGCGGCCACCGAACCGAGCCCGTAAAGGCCGATTGCGACGGCCACTGCCAGCTCGAAGAAATTCGATGTCCCGATCATCGCGCCGGGCGCTGCGATCCCGTGCGGCAGGCGCAGGGCGTAGGCGGCGCCGTAGCCGAGGAAGAAGATACCGTAGGACTGGATCAGGATCGGGACCGCGATCATCGCGATCAGGAGGGGCCGCTCGAGAATGGTTTCGCCCTGAAAACCGAACAGGAGAACGACGGTCAGGACAAGCGCGGCCTGGCCGACGGGCGGCAGCTCCGCGAGGAAGCGCCCGGCAGCGCCCTCTTCCCTCGCCTCCAGAAGAACCCGGGTGACGAGGCCCGCGCCGAGCGGGACAGCCACGAAGAGACCGACCGACAGGAGGAGCGTTGCCCAAGGCACGGTGATATCGGTCACGCCGAGCAGGAGCCCGACGATGGGCGCGTAGGCGACAACGAGGATCAGGTCATTCACGGTCACCTGCGTGAGCGTGTAGTTCGGCTCCCCCTTGGTCAGCTGCGACCACACGAAGACCATGGCCGTGCACGGAGCGGCACCGAGGAGGATGAGACCTGCGATGACCCCTTCGGCCTCTTCGCCCGTGACGTAGCCGGAGAAGACGCCCCGGAAGAAGAGGATCCCGAGAGCGGCCATGGTGAAGGGCTTGATGAGCCAGTTCACGATCAGGGTCAGGATTATGCCGCCCGGCTGTTTGGTCACGCGGCCGAGACCCTTGGGCTCGATCGCCACCATC
This sequence comes from uncultured Caulobacterales bacterium, assembly GCA_964484475.1. Classification (GTDB taxonomy): domain Bacteria; phylum Pseudomonadota; class Alphaproteobacteria; order Caulobacterales; family Parvularculaceae; genus Parvularcula. The sequence goes on from CAZAFU010000006.1 coordinate 19,433, forward strand.
ATCGGATAGACCATCGCCCAGATCAGGAGTGCCACCGGGAGGTTCACTCCCGCGACCTGCATTTGCGCCAGGGCGCCGAAGAGCGCCGGGAAGAGCTTTCCCAGCACGATGCCCGCGGCAATCGCACCGGCGACGAAAAGGGTGAGGTAACGTTCGAAGATTTTCATGGGCACGCTCCGGGCAGTAGGCGCCGACAATACCATATCATTTCGATATTTCAAGAACTGTTGAAGCTTTTGCAGAATGCCCGCTTGCCCCCCGGCAAGATCGAGGACATGGTCCTATGCCTATGTTGGACCGGGACGAACGGACAGTCAGGCAGCTCGCTGCCCTCGCGCAATCGACGCGCTTTGCCATCTTCAGGATGCTGATCCGGTCGGGCGAGGCGGGGCTCAATGCCGGGCGCCTTTCGGATCGGCTCGAGGTGGCACCCAACACGCTTTCGGCGCATCTGTCGGTTCTCAGCCGTGCGGGACTTGTCACCTCGCGCAGGGATGGCCGCAACATCATCTACCGCTGCGTGATGCCGGAGATTGCCGGGATGATCGACAGCCTGGTCAACGACTGCTGTGCTGGCCACCCCGAGGCCTGCGCGCCGTTGCGTTCTCAAAAGAACTTCACCCAAGGCACCCGCTGCTGACTTTGCAGCCCGGCCCGGTGCCGCTAGGGCGCGGGCATGAGCGTCAAGATCAGCCCCTCCATCCTCGCCGCCGACTTCTCGAAACTCGGCGAAGAAATCCGCGCCATCGACGAAGCGGGCGCCGACATGGTCCACCTCGATGTCATGGACGGCCATTTCGTGCCGAACATCACCATCGGCCCCGATGTCATCGAGGCGCTGCGTCCCCATTCGGCGAAACCCTTCGACACCCACCTGATGATCGCGCCGAGCGCTCCCTATCTCGAAGCCTTCGCCGAAGCCGGTTCGGATATCATCTCCGTCCACCCCGAGGCTGATCCCCATATCCACCGCACCCTCCAGACGATCAGGGGTCTCGGCAGGAAGGCCGGGGTCGCGGTCAATCCAGGGACGCCGGTCGGTGTTCTCGAGCCACTTTACGAGCTCTGCGACCTGATCCTCGTGATGTCGGTGAACCCCGGTTTCGGAGGCCAGAGCTTCATCGAGGCCAGCCTCGGGCGTATCCAGACGATCGCGGACAGGGTCCAGAAGCTTGGCCTTTCGACAATCGTCGAAGTGGATGGCGGCATCAACGAGAAGACGGCCCCGGGCGTCAGGGATGCGGGTGCGACCGCCCTGGTTGCCGGCACGGCCGTCTTCCGCTCGCGCCATGACGACTACAGGTCGGCGATCGACAGCCTGCGCTGAGCGGGGCACCCCATAGGCACCAAGATGTCACATTTCTGCGATTGTTTCGCCTTGTCCGGGGCTGACAAATATATTGTCATGCAGCATGGCTTGCCGACGGAACACTTTAAGCTGACGAGGGAACCTGATAGGCACCGAGTCGAGTAAGGGACGCTCCCACATGTTCAGGAATGCCTTCTGGCACAAAAACCGTGCTCCTGAACCGCAGCCCGCTATCGACACCACAGGCATAGACCTCGACTGCGAGGGTCTTCTCGGCCGCGAGCCGCGTTCGGTCAACCTGACCGCCACCGCGGAGATGATGCGGGGCCGAACGGTGCTCGTCACCGGCGCAGGAGGCACGATCGGCAGCGAGCTCTGCCGCCAGATCGCCAAGTTCAGTCCCGAGCGGCTGATCCTTGCCGACAATGGCGAGTTCAATCTCTACACTATCGACCGGGAGCTGACCGAAGCCGGTCACGGCGAGATGCTGGTCCCCCAGCTCGTCGACGTCTGCCAGCGCGACCACCTGATGAACCTGTTCCGCCGCTACCGGCCGAACGTTGTCCTGCACGCGGCGGCGCTGAAACACGTGCCGATCGTCGAGATCAATCCTTGCGCGGCGGCGATGGTCAACGTCCTCGGCGCCAAGAACGTCTTCGACGCCGCCATGGAGTTCGCAGCGGACACGGTGGTCTTCATCTCCACGGACAAGGCCGTGAACCCTTCGTCCTTCATGGGCGCGACCAAGCGGCTCGCGGAGCTCTACGCCCAGGCGCTCGATGTCGCGCAGACCGATACGCGGTTCGTGACCGTGCGCTTCGGCAACGTTCTGGGCTCCACCGGCTCCGTCGCCCCGCTGTTCCAGCGGCAGATCGCGAGGGGCGGACCCGTCACCGTCACCCACCCCGATGTGCAGCGCTATTTCATGACCACGGGCGAGGCCACCAAGCTCGTCCTGAAGGCATCGACCCTGCACAAGGATCACGGCGTCCTGTCCCATGACGGGCGGATCTTCGTTCTCGACATGGGCGAGCCGATCAAGATCGTGGTCCTCGCCGAGAAGATGATCGAGGCGGCCGGCCTCAACCCCCGCGAAGACATCGACATCGTCTTCACGAAGCTGCGCCCCGGAGAAAAGCTTTTCGAGGAGATCTTCCACTCGATGGAGAAGCTGCTGCGGACCGGGACCGACGGTGTCCTGCTCGCCTCTCCCACGATGATCGACCTGCCGCTCCTCGTGCCGCGGCTCTCGGACGTGATCCGGCATGCGCGTACGGGCAATGCCGAGGCCCTTCTCGAGGCGGTTCACGCACTCGTGCCCGAGTTCAAGCCCGGTGCGGGTTGCGACCCCGCGGACATCCCCGGCTCCCGGGTCCGGCACGCCATCTAGCGGCCCGGATCGGCTCCTGCGCCGACCGGTACGGGACGATTCTCCCATTCACATGATTCCGCAACGGCCATCCCTTGAACCGCAAGGGTTTGACGCCGATAAGCGCGCGAGCTGTCAATGGAACCAAGAGAGCCCGATGACCGACCGCTTCATGCCCCGCCGCGCGCTGCTTTCCGTCTCCGACAAGGGGGGGCTGACGGAGTTCGCCTCCGCCCTTCATGAACAGGGGGTCGAGCTCCTCTCCACTGGCGGGACAGCGAGAGCGCTGCGCGAGGCCGGGCTTCCGGTCAGGGACGTCTCGGAGGTCACCGGTTTTCCGGAGATCATGGACGGCCGGGTGAAGACCCTGCATCCTTCCGTGCACGGTGGGCTTCTCGGACGGGAGAATGTCGACCGCGCGGCGATGGAAGAGCATGGCATCGCGCCGATCGACCTCCTGGTGGTCAATCTCTATCCCTTCGAGCGGAGTGTCGAGCAGGGCGCCGATGAACAGGGCCTTGTCGAGACGATCGACATCGGCGGGCCCGCCCTGATCCGCGCCGCGGCGAAGAATTTCGACCGCGTCTGCGTGATCACGGATCCCGAGGATTACTCCGCCCTCCTCGCCGAACTCGCCGCCGGCGGGACGAGCCGGGACTTCCGCAAGAAACAGTCTTCCATCGCCTACGGACGGACAGCGCAATACGACCTCCTGATCAGCCAGACCCTGCATGACGGATCGAAGCCGCCGCGCCGGACCGGCAGCGTCGGAAGACTCGTGTCGCCGCTCCGCTACGGCGAGAACCCGCACCAGGAAAGCGCTGTCTACAGAACGAGCGAAAGGCGCGAGGGCGCCCTCGGCGCACGGCAGCTTCAGGGCAAGGAGCTTTCCTACAACAACCTCAACGACACCGATGCCGCGGTCGAACTCGCGGCGGAGTTCCGTGACGAACCTGCGGTGGTGATCGTCAAGCACGCCAACCCCTGCGGCGTCGCGCGGGGCGAGAGCATCAAGGAAGCCTATCAGCGTGCCCTGCGCTGCGATCCGGTCTCTGCCTTCGGCGGCATCATTGCCGCCACCCGCCCCATCGACGCCGCCGCCGCGGAAGAGATCACCAGGATCTTCACCGAAGTCATCATCGCGCCCGGCATCGACGAGGACGCTCGCGCCATCTTCGCGAAAAAGAAGAACCTGCGCCTCCTCACCGTGGATGCATTGCCTGACCCCGGGGCACCGCGTCAGATGCTCCGCCCGGTCGGCGGCGGTTTCCTGATGCAGGAAGCGGACAGCACGGTGTTCGGCGACGGGCTGCGCGTGGTCACCGAACGCGCACCCAGCGAGGCGGAGCTTAGTGATCTGCGCTTCGCCTTCACCGTGGCCAAGCACGTCAAGTCCAACGCCATCGTCTACGTCAAGGACGGCGCCACCGTGGGCGTCGGCGCCGGACAGATGAGCCGCCTCGATTCAGCTCGCATAGCGGTGAGAAAGTCCCGGGACGCAGCCGAGGTCGAGGGCGCCGGGGAGCCCCTCGTGAAGGGATCTGTCGTTGCATCCGACGCTTTCTTTCCGTTTGCCGACGGTCTACTGGCCGCAGCAGATGCCGGCGCCACGGCCGTGATCCAGCCCGGCGGCTCGATCAGGGACGACGAGGTCATCAAGGCCGCGAATGATGCGGGCCTTGCGATGGTCTTCACGGGACTGAGGCACTTCCGCCACTAAGTAGAACAAGAACCCGATAATCAGGACAACGACACGAGGAACCCGATGGCGCATGAAAACCTAGGTCGCGAGACGACATTCCGCGAGAGCGTCGACATCATGTTCGACCGCGCAGCAGCGCATCTCGACGTCAGCGACGGCCTCAAGCACAAGATCAAGGTCTGCAACTCCGTCTACGCCGTACGTTTCGGCGTCCGCCTGCGCGGGGACATCCATACCTTCACGGGCTACCGCGCGGTGCACTCCGAACACCTCGAGCCGGTAAAGGGAGGCATCCGCTACGCGCTTTCCGTGAACCAGGACGAGGTCGAAGCGCTCGCGGCGCTGATGACCTACAAATGCTCGCTGGTGCAGGTGCCCTTCGGCGGCGCCAAGGGCGGCCTTGCCATCAACCCCCGCGACTGGGACGAGGACGAGCTCGAGCGGATCACCCGCCGGTTCACCTACGAACTCGCGAAGCGCGACCTCATCCACCCCTCGCAGAACGTCCCGGCTCCCGACATGGGCACGGGCGAGCGTGAGATGGCGTGGATGGCCGATGCCTATAACCGTCTGCATCCCACGGACATCGACGCCCGCGCCTGCGTGACCGGCAAGCCTCTCAATGCCGGCGGCATCGCGGGCCGGGTCGAGGCGACCGGACGCGGTGTTCAGTATGCGCTGCACGAGTTCTTCCGCCACGACGAGGACGTGCGCGAAGCCGGTCTCCAAGGCACCCTCGAGGGCAAGCGCATCATCGTCCAGGGCCTCGGTAATGTGGGCTACCACGCCGCGAAGTTCCTGTCCGAGGAGGACGGTTCACTGATCACCGGCGTGGTCGAGCGCGACGGTGCCATCGTGGATCCGAAAGGCATCAATATCGAAGGGCTGAAGACCTTCATCACCCAGACCGGCGGTGTCGCGGGCTACCCCCATGGCACCTACGTGAAGGACGGGAACACGGTGCTCGAGGAGGACTGCGATATCCTGATCCCCGCCGCCATCGAAGGCGCGATCTGGAGAGGCAACGCGCCGAACATCAAGGCCAACGTGATCATCGAGGCCGCGAACGGCCCGGTCACCGCGAACGCCGACACCATCCTGAGGGAGAAGGGCGTCGTCATCATCCCCGACATGTACGCCAACGCCGGCGGCGTCACGGTCTCCTACTTCGAGTGGGTGAAGAACCTCAGCCACATCCGCTTCGGACGCATGCAACGCCGCGAGGACGAGAAGCAGAAGCTCCTGCTGCTGCAGGAACTCGAAAGCATGCTCGGCAAGAAGTTCTCGCCGGAATTCGTGGCGCAGTTCGGCCGTGGGGCCGATGAGATCGACCTGGTCCGCTCCGGCCTCGATGACACCATGCGCGGCGCCTACAAGAACATGCGGGAGGCCTATCGCGAGGTCGACGGCATCACCGACATGAGGACCGCGGCCTATTACGTGGCCCTCAAGGACATCGCCGAAAGCTATCGCAGCCTCGGCCTTTGAGCCTGCCCCGCCCGGGGCCATGACGGTCCCGGGCCCCCTTTTCAGGACAGGGAGTTCCCGGCCCGGATGGAAGCCATCGTTACCGGACTCGTTCCGATCGGGGCGACCATCGCGCTGGGCTGGCTGATCAGGCGGACGGGCCTTGTCAGGGCCGAACTGTGGGGCGGCGTCACCAAGCTGTCCTACCTTGCGCTCCTGCCTGTCCTTCTCTTCGTCACCATCGCGACCGCGGACCTCAGGGGAACGGCTGCGGGCGCATTCCTGGCGGCGGCGGTGCTCGGCTTCCTCGTGATGGCATCGCTCGCGCTTCTTCTTCGTCCCGCCCTCAAGACCGACGGGCCGACCTTCACGAGTGTCTTCCAGGGCGCGGTCCGCTGGAACGGCTTCGTCATCTTCGCGCTCGCCCAGGCCGCCTTCACTACCGAGCAGGCCGCCCTCATCGCCATCGTCTTCGGGCCGACCGTGCCTCTCATCAACGTCATGTGCGTGGCGGCACTGTCGGTCTGGGGAGCACACGGCCAGGGGGTGAGCCTCAACCGGGTGATGAAGCGGATCGTCACCAACCCCCTCATCATCGGCTGCATTGCCGGGGGTATCGGCAATGCCCTGCCCGCCCTGCGCCCTCCCCTGGTGGTGGACAGCGCCGAGCTGATCGGCAGGGCGGCCCTCCCGCTGATCCTGCTCACCGTCGGGGCGAGCCTCGACTTCTCCGCCATCGGAGCCAAACCGAAGATGCTTGCCGTCGCGGTGGGCCTGAAGCTCATCGCCGCGCCCCTGATCTTCATCGGCGTCGGCGAAATGTTCAATCTCGACAGGACGGTGGTCCTCGCCCTTGCCGCGATCGGCGCCTCTCCGGGGGCGGCATCGAGTTACGTGCTGGCGAAGGAACTCGGCGGCAACGCGGAACTGACGGCCGGGCACGTCACGGTGACCACCATCCTCTCCTTTCTCACACTGCCGTTCTGGATCGCCCTCGTCGGCTAGAGCGTCAGTCGTCCCTGAACCGCTCGCCGCTTTCGTCGAGTTCGAAGCGATACTTCTCGCGACAGAAATCGCAGCTCACCTCGATGGCACCGTCCTCGATCATGTCCTCGATATCCTCGCGGGTATACTGGGCAAGGACCGAAGCGATCTTCTCGCGGTTGCAGGTGCAGGCGAAATGCGCCGTAGAAGGCTCGAACACCCGCACGCCGTCCTCGTGATAGAGGCGGTAGAGCAGCTGTTCCGAGGTGACCTGGGGGTCGAGCAGTTCATCGGGCTTCACGGTTTCGAGCAGGATCGCCGCACGGTTCCACGCATCGCGGTCATCGTCGGCCATCAGGACCTCCTCGCCGCGCTCCCGCGAGCCGCCTTCGCCCGGCATGAACTGCACCATCGCGCCGCCCGCGCGCCAGCTCTCGCGCCCGTTCTCATCGGTGATCCGGCCCACGGCCAGTTCGATCGCGGTGGGGATCTGTTCGGACTGCGCGAAATAGCTGACCGTCGCCTTGGCGAGGTTCGGCCCGTCCAGCGGCGTGACGCCCTGATACCGCTCCATATCCGCGCCCTGGTCGATGGTCATGACCATGTGACCCTTGCGCAGGAGGAAATGAAGCTCTGGCCCCTGCGCCTCCCCGACGGTCTTCTCGGCCCCTTCGGAGATCTTCGCGGTGGCCCGGAGGGCACCGCCCGCCGTGTAGTCGGCCACGATCATCGAGACCGGGCCATCGCCCTGGGCCTGGAGGATCAGCTTGCCATCGAATTTCAGGGACGCGCCAAGCATGGCGACCAGGGCCGCGCTTTCGCCGATCAGTTGCTTGAGGGGGAGCGGGAAGTCGTGACGGGACAGGAGCTCGTCGATGGCCGGACCGAGCCGGACCAGACGGCCGCGCACCGCCGACTCACCCACCTGGAAGGGGATGACAACGTCATCAGTCGGGATACCGCGCCGGGGGGCGTCGTCGAACATAGCCTTACGCTTTCAGTTTATAACCGCTCTTGAAGAGCAGATAGGTGAGGATCACGGCCGCGCCCGACAACCCCACGGAGATGACAGCTCCCCAAGCCACGTTGCTGTCCGAAACCCCGATGAAGCCATGGCGGAACCCGTCGATGAGGTAGAAGAGCGGGTTGATGGCCGAAATATCCGCCACCCATTCGGGAAGACCCGGCTTGCGCACCGAATAGAAGGTCCCCGACAGGAAAGTGAGCGGGGTGATGATGAAGTTCGAGATCAAGGCGAGCTGATCGAACTTCTCGGCCCACATCCCCGCGATCGCGCCGATGGCACCGAGAAGGACCGCGGCGCTGAGTGAGAAGAGGACCACGGCCCAAAGGTTCGGAACCGCGATCGGCCCGCCCGTCGCGAACATGAAGACCGCGATGGTGACGGCGGTCACGAAGCCGACGAGGAGCCCGCGTGTGGCGGCTCCGGCGACGAATGCCGCGGTCAGCTCCGCCGCAGAAAGCGGCGGCATCAGGACATCCACGAGGGATCCCTGGACCTTGCCGATGATGATCGAGGAACTCGCGTTCTGGAAGGCGTTGTTGAGGATCGCCATCATGATCAGCCCGGGCGGCAGGAACGCGGCGAAGGGAATGGTCTCGCCCTCCATCAGGACGTCCCTTTCCGCCCCGAACGCCACAAGAAAGACCGTCAGGTAGAGCATGGTGGTGATGATCGGCGCAAAGACCGTCTGGGCCGCCACCTTGAGGTAGCGCATCACCTCTTTCTTGAAGAGCGTCCACACGCCCAGCCAGTTGACGTGGCCGAAACGGCGCTCGCCGAAGGCCGGGGCTTCGGCGGAGAGGTCGTTTTCATCGCTTGCGCGAGCCGTACGACTCATGAGGGATCTCCTTCTGATGGGCTTGCCCTTAACGCCGATCGGTCCGCGATGGCATAGCCGGTGTGGAGAAAAACGATGCTCTCAACATCTGGACCTTAATAACTCGCTTACCATTCATCTTGTGCTCGGATGCTCCATGGGTCACAACATGTGGGGACGGTAAGGAACTGACCCCAAGATATGGGGTTGGCTTCGTAGCTACCACAGGACCAGGAGGAAACCGATGGCTTGGACCGACGAGCGCGTGGAAGAACTTAAAAAACTCTGGGCGGAGGGTCATTCGGCCAGCCAGATCGCCGCCCGCATGGGCGGTGTGACCCGGAATGCCGTGATCGGCAAGGTTCATCGTCTCGGCCTTTCCGGGAGGGCTGCGCCAGCCAAACCGAAAGCCGTCTCGAGCTCGGATCGCCGTGTCATTCCCCAGGTGCCGCAACCGGCACGCCCGCAGCCCAGAAGCGCGCTGAGGGACCTCCCGCCGGTGACCGACCTCAGCATCGGGAAGGCCACGGTCAGCTCGATCGGCAGCGATCAGTGCAAATGGCCGATCGGGGATCCCGCCTCGGAGGATTTCCACTTCTGCGGCCAGTCGACGACGGGCGGCAAGCCTTACTGCGCCTACCACGTCCAGCTCGCTTTCCAGCCGTCGAGCACCAAGCGGGAGCGCAAGACCCGTCAGGTCCCCGCCCTTCCCCGCCAGATCCGCGCTGTCGGCTGATCACGGTGCGGAGGAAGGCGCCTCCGCAGAAAGCCTGTCGAAAGCTTCGGGCGTCGCGTCCCTCCAGTCGGGGACCGGCGCCCTTTTGTAGCGCTCCCCGGCGAAGAGCGGAGCCTGATCATTGTAGTGGGGTGACGAAGGCCGGCCCATCGCCGCACCGAAGGGATAGATGGTCTCGGCACTGAACGATCCATCGGCTCCCCAACGGTAATAGCCGATATAGCCGTCGCCGTTCAGGCCGTAGAGACGCCCGTCCTCGTCAAAACCCCAATAGAGTGCGCGGAGGGCATCTGGTCCGCCAAGCAGCGGAAGGTCGACGTCCCCACGCCTGAGGCGCGAAACCTCTTCGAGGGGAGGATCGAGCCTGCCGAAATGGTCCCGCAGGTGGGCGGCGGCCTCACGCACGATCCGGTCAGGCGCCTTCATTTCGTGGTAGCCGCGCATTCCCAGGTAGAGGTCGTAGATCACCAGGGCAGCCAGGCTGTCCGCATCACCGCGACCGTCCAGAGCGTAATCCCACCGCCGAAGGAGCGTCGCCGCCTCCTGATCGGCAGCATCGATGGCTTCGTCGGCGACAAGGTCGACATAGAGACTGCCAAGGGGCGAGCGGGGATCGTAAACGAGGTCGTATTTGATCCGGTGGAGATCCTCGCGGGTCAGGCTGCCTTCGTTTTCATCAAGAAGCTTCAGTGAGCGGATGATACGGTTGGTGACCTTCGTCTCGATCCCCGGAAGATCCGCAAAATCACCTTCCGCGAAATTGTCCGCTTCCGCCGTCGCGAGAAACGGCGTGTTGTTGGCGTTGACGAGATAGCCCGACGGGGGATTGAGATAGATCGGCATCTCCTCGAACGGCGCGTAGCCATCCCAGACATAGGCGCTGTCGTCCCCGGGGAGGACCCCGTTCCAGCCGATGTCCGCCGAACGTTCGGGGAAGGCCGCGTAGTAGAGATAGGCGATATTGCCTTCCCGGTCCGCATAAAGAAAGTTCGTGGAAGCGATCCCCTGGATCCGCATGGCCTCCATCCACTCGTCCATGTTCGTGGCGCGGTTGAGGAGCCGGTACTGCTCGAAGTTCCGGATGCTGCCCATCCCGGCATAGCGGAAGGCGAAGGCGCCGTTCTCGTTGCGGATGACCGGGCCGTGGAGTGATCGCTCGACCATCTGCCGTACAGGCAGGACGAGGGGACCGAACTTCACGCGGAGCCAGACCGGTTCCCTGACGAGGTCGCGCCATTCACCATCGTAACGGTAGCGCCTGCCGCTCTCGTCCAGCTTCAGTTCGTAGACATCGACCAGGTCGGGGACATTGACCGTATTCGTCCAGCCGAGATGCTCGTTGTAACCCATCAGGATGAAAGGCACGCCGGGGAAGAGCGGACCCGCCATCGACCATCCCTCTCCCGAAGCGATCCGGGCCTCGTACCAGGCCAGCGATCCCTCCCAGGGCTGGTGCGAGTTGGAGATGAGAACCGTTGACCCGTCGGCCATCTTCGACGGCGCGATGGCGAAGGCATTCGACCCTCTCCCCTCGGTCACCTGCTCGCTTGTCGAGACCGTCCCGTCCACAAGGTCGCCGATGATATCGTCAAGGCCGTAGAAGAACGGCGCGATCAGCGCGAACCCGGCGAGGATATCGTGTTCCGTAACCGGAAAGAGGCGGTGGCTGAGGATTTCCCCGGGATGGTCGGAGGCGTAGGCGTTCAGCCCCGCAGCGTAACCCCGGGCCATGGCGCGGGCCTCGGGGCTGAGGCCCTCCATCCCGCGGGTCGCCGTCAGCGAGATGCCGAGGAGACGGCCGACATAATCCACCTTTGCGCCGTCCTGCCCGAAAAGCGCACCGGCTTCGCCGCGGATCGGCGCCATCCGCTCCTGCAGGGTCCGGAAGTCGTCCTCCGCATGGGCATAGGCAAGACCAAAGGCGACCGCTCCATCCGTCTTGCCATAGATCGTCGGCACACCCCATTCGTCCCGTTCGATCCTGTAGGCGGCGGGTGCTTCGGCAGTTTCGAGCGACCGCAGAACCGCTTGCCTGGCCCTGTTGTCGGCGACCACGAGAACCGCCGCGACGACGAGAGCGAAGGCTGCAAGGAACGCCGCGAACCGAATGAACATAGGAAGACCACCGTTTACGAGGGCGCTACCCTAGCGCCCCTGGGTAAAAATGCGATGGGTGCCTTGCCGGCTTTATTCGGCTGCGAGGAACTGTTCAGCCGGGCCGTCCGCAGGGAGGTAGCAGGTCACTGTCGTGCCTTCTTCTTCACGGCTCGCGAGGCGGACAAAACCGCCGTGGAGGTTCACGAAGCTGTTCACGAGAGCAAGGCCGACCCCCGCGCCCGCGCCGGGACCTGCAGCCTCGTAGCGCTCGAAGACCTTGGCCTGGTCGGCCGGGGTCACGCCGCGCCCGGTATCCGAAACCCAGAGCTTGATCATGTCGCCTTCGCGCTCGGCGCCGATGGTCACTTCGCCGCCCGCGCCGGTGAACTGGAAGGCGTTGGCAAGGAGGTTGAAGAGAACCTGCTTCAGGCGGCGCTCGTCACCCCTGATCTTGCCGATATCGGCGTCGCAATCGATCACCAGCCTGATCTGGCTGTCCTCCGCCTTGAGAGCCGCATAGGTCTTTGCGTTCTCCATCAGCATGCGGATGTCCACCGGCTCCATCTCGAGATCGAGCTGGCCCGCGTCCACCGCAGCGAGGTCGATGATGTCATCCACCAGATCCAGAAGCTTCAGCGAGGACGCGACGATGGCCGCGGTGTAGTCCTTCTGCCGGTCCGACAGCGGCCCTGCGAACTCGTTCTCGAGAACTTCGGCGAAGCCCTTGATGACATTGAGAGGATCGCGCAGCTGGTAACTGATATGGTTAGTGAAGCGGGTTTTGATGCGGTCCGCTTCCTCGAGGATCTGGTTCCTGACCTCGAGCTCCTTCTGTCGTTCCTGGCTATCGGTGACGTCGATGAAGCTGACCAGGGTCGCGCCGTCGGGCAGCGGTGAGGTGGAATAACCCATCCATCGCCCGTCCTTGAGCTTGAAGGGCCCCCCCGCTTCGGTGCAGCGGTCCTGCGGCGAGAAGCTCACGATACGGCGCTTCATCCGCTTGAAATCCTCCGCGGCGCGCGGCGCGAGGGCGACGAAGTTCTCGGCCAGGGCATCGAAATGCGGGGTGTTCGTCAGGTCGCCTTCGGGCAATTGCCACATTTCCTCGAAGGCTGCGTTGAAGAGCGCGAGACGTCCGTCGGCACCGAACACGGCGACCCCTTCGGCGAGGTTGTTGAGGGTGGCGCGCTGGACCTTGATCTGGGTCTGGTAAAGCGTCTGGAGCTCCACCGTCTGGGTGATATCCTCGAACACCACGGCGACACCGCCCAAGGCATGCCTGCGCGAGGCGACCCGGAGGGTCCGGCCGTTCGGCAAGGTCCAGATATCATCGGGCTCGGCGCTGTCGTCACCTTCATCCGTATAGACCCGGAGCTGCTGGCGCTTCCACATCGCGAAGTCCGCCTGGGCGGGCAGCTTGTCGAGTGCGCGAAGGCGATCGAGGATCTCGGCGTGTCCCGGGCTGTGCCCGAGCTCGGCCTCTTCGAGCCCCCAGAGCTCGACAAAGCTCTGGTTGTAGTATTCCAGCGCCTGGTTGGGACCGAAGACCGCGACGGCGGTGCCGAGCTGGTCGAGGGTCTGGCGGTGGGCCTTCTGGTGGCGCTTGAGCTCTTCCTGGGCCTTGTCCTGCCTGGTCACGTCGATGGCGAGGCCGGCCATGGAAACGCGGTCGCCGGCGGCGTGCATGGGCTGTTCGATGACCCGCAGCACCCGGCGCTGGCCGCGGATGTTGACCCTGATGAGGTCGTCCACCGCCTTCTTGCCGGAGCGTTTCTGTTCGACCTTGGCCTTTTCGGCGACCCGGACGAACCCAGGATCGATCTCGCGCTGTTCGGCGATGACCTCGTCCATGTTGATGGCTTCGACCATGTCGACATAGGCCTTGTTGACCCATTCGAGCTTGAGATCGGGGGAACGGCGCCAGGCAGCGACCGGCATCCGGTCGAGATGGTTGAAGGCGCCGTGGAGGTCGGCGGCACGGTCCCGGGCCTGGCCCATGACCCCTGCCTCTTCGGCGAGCCGCACGGCGGGGTCGGTGAGCCACAGGGTCACCTGATCCCCCGCGACGCGGCCGTCGCATTCGATCGAGCGCCCCTCTTCCGTCATCAGGGTACCCGAAAACGCAAGGCCCTCCTGCCGCAAGAGGGTGACACGCTCGCGCAGGGTGACCGCCTTGTCGGACATGTGGTCCTCGGTGATCGGAAGATCACCGAAGGCGTCCAGAAGGCTTTCCGCAGGTCGCCGAAAGGCGTCGGGGTCCTTCGACGCGAACGTGATGAGGCTGGCAAGGGCAGCGGGACCGCCAAGGACGCGGGGCGAACCCCATCCGTCGAGGACGTCCGCCTCCGCCTCGGCCCAGACGAGGACCAGGCCAGGATGGCTCGCCAGCACCGATTCGGATTTTTCGAGCTGGGCCTCCATCTGCCCCAGATGCCGGCTCCAGTCGCGGGTGAGATGCCGGTTGGAGGACGCCGTCCTGATCGCCCAGAGCAGCGAAGCCAGCGCGAAGAAGACCGATCCCGCGGTGATCGCATAGGTCGGATCGATCGCGGCCAGCGTGCCCTGGATGCCCGCCTCGTCGGCATTCTGGGTGAGGAGCACGGCAAGGCTCAGCAGCAAGGCCGCGAAGATGGCGATCAGGCTTCCCTGCAGTGCGGCCTTCATGGCTCGTGCCCCTACTCTACGAGTCAGACTCTACGGTTGTTGACCATCGCAATGGTCAACAACCCGTTAATCTCTCTAAAGGAGACTTTACCGCGTTTCGCCCGTTGCGCGAAACCCCGAAACTTCGCTCGCGCGAAGGTCTAGGCCAGGTCGTCCGCAAGCGCGCGAAAAAGAGCCCTCACCCCCAGCACCTCGCCGCCCTTGGGCCGGCCAGGAAGGGCCGCGGGGTTCCAGGCGAAGGTGTCGATATGGGTGAAGTCGCCATCCCCGACGAACCGCTTGAGGAAAAGCGCGGCGGTGATCGATCCCGCGAAGGGGGTCGAGGCCGCGTGGTTCACATCCGCGATGTCCGAGGACAGGAAGCTCTCGTAGCGCTCCCAGAACGGCATCGGCCAGAGCGGATCCTCCAGCAGCATTCCCGCCTCGCAGATCTTCCGCTGCCATGGGCTGTCGGTGGCGTAGATCGGCGGCAGGTCGGGGCCGAGCGCGACACGTGCCGCGCCGGTCAGGGTCGCGAGGCTGAAAAGCCGGTCGGGCCCGCGCTCGACGGCGTAGGAGAGCGCGTCCGCAAGAATGAGACGCCCCTCCGCGTCGGTGTTCGAGATCTCCACCGTCTGGCCCTGCCGGCTCCTGAAGACATCGCCAGGGCGGAAGGCATTGCCGGAGATCGCGTTCTCGACCGCAGGGACCAGCACCCGCAGGTCGACGGGCAGCTTCTCTTCCATGATCCTGCGACCGAGGGCGAGCGCCGTCGCCGCCCCGCCCATGTCCTTCTTCATCAGGGCCATGGACTTGCCGCCCTTGATGTTGAGGCCGCCGCTGTCGAAGCAGACACCCTTGCCGACCAGGCTGAGCTTCATCCGGGTGCCGCCCGACCAGCAGATCTCGATCAGCCGCGGCTCCTGCGAGGCCGCGCGGCCAACCGCGTCGATCAGCGGATAGGCCGCGGCAAAGCCCTTTCCCTTGTGGACCCTGATCTCCGCACCGAAGCTCTCTGCGAGCGTGCGCGCTTCGGCTTCGAGCGCGTCGGGGCCCATGTCCTCGGCCGGTGTGTTCACGAGATCGCGGCCGAAGCCGATGGTCGCCGCTTCCCGGCTCACCGATCGAGCGAGATCCTCATCATCCACGAGAAGCGTCGGACCCGGTTCGCTCTCGCGGTAGCGGCTGAAGCGGTATGTCCCCAGGGCAAAGGCGAGAACCGCCTGCCGCCGGTCCTCGTCGGGAAGATCCGTATCGAGCCGGTAGCGGCCCTCCGGCAGGCTGGAGCCCGCCGCGCCCAGCGCCATGGCGTTGGTGCCGTCCCCCGCGCCCACGTAGATCCCCTCCGGCAGGGCGAGGACTTCACCGAGCTCTCCCCGGAACCTTTGCAGCCTCGCTGCCTCCCCGGCCGCTTCGGGAACGGCGTCGGAGGTCTTCAGAAGCCTGATCGGCAGGACATCAGCGGCGCTTACGTCTCCGCGCTGGACCGGGTCGTGAGCCATGGGGCGCTCCTTCTGGCAAAGTGAGGGAGCTAGGCTGTCGTCACGCCCGGGGCAAGCGGGAGCCTACCGGCCCGGCGTCCGGAGTTCCCAGGCCTGTTCCTGGTAGCGGCGCACAATGATCTGTGAAGGCGTCGGGGCCTCGAAGGCGTGATGAACCGCCTCGCCACCAAGACCCGAAAGGCTGATCTCGTAGCTGTCCCGCAGGTCCGGGGCCCTCTCGCCTTCTGGCACGGCGAGGGTCACCCTTGCGGTCCCGGCCCTGCGGTCGCCCGATATGGCGACGACCTCGGCCTCGAGCACCGCGTACTCACTGCCCCGCGGAAAAAGAGCGACATCGTCGCCCGGCAGGATCAAGCCGGTTTCCTTCCGTACGCCAACATTGAGGGTCAGGGGAGCGACGTCCCCCGCGCTCCGGGCTCCGGCCCTGTCTTCGGAAACCGAAAAGGCCCGTGCGCCCGGAAGCTCCATCCCGGTGACACTCGCGGCAAACACGATATCGGCCCGCAGCATCATCAGCGTCAGCGCACTGAGCGCCACGAGGAGGACAGCATCGACCAGCAGGATCTTCAGACGACGAAGCACGATCAGAGCCCGATAAAACGCAAGACAGGGCTACCGACCTACGCGAACATGGCGAATTTGTAGTTAACCGACAGCGACAAGGGCTACGGCCATGGTTAAGGAAAAGGTCACGAGCAGGGCGAGGTCCATCGCTGTCAGGAGAGGAAGGTCCGCCCCCGTCATCGAACCCCTTTGCGTCATTCGAGCCTCCGTGCGAGAAAGCCGATGACCTACCCGGGAGCGGTAAAGATTCCTGCTACTCCGTGATCTGAGAACGGAAGCGGTAGATCCTCGGACGCTCCGCCGGCCGGAGCTTCTCCCGGCACCACTCGTCGATGGCCCATGCCATGTCCTGGTCCGGGTCGAGACCCGGCGCCGCCACGATATCCGCGATCAGCCGGTCAAGCGCGCCGGGCCGGCGGTGAAGCCGTACCTCACAGGAAATGACACCCGGATGCTGGGCGATGACGTCGCTGATCATCAGGGGGAAGACATTGACCGCGCCGATCTGCACGGCCCCGTCACGCCGTGGGCCGAGCCTGAAGGCGCTGCTGCCGTCCCACTCGACCTCGTCCATCGGGATGATCGTCTGGTCCTGTCCGTCAGGCCTCTGCCTGGCGATGACTTCGCCGTCCCTTTGCCAATGATCGAACAGCGTGAAGGGTTCGGACTGGCTGTCCCGCCATGCGACGACACCGGTCTCGGTGGAACCGTAGAGCTCCCTCAGGACACCGATGTTCCGCTGCCGCAGCTTCTGCGCGAGATCCATCGTGAAGGTCTCGCCGAAGGAGAGCCCCACGATGTTGGCAGGTATTTCGGGCAGGGTCGCCGCAAGATAGCGCCATAAGGTCGGGGTTGCGACGACGAGGTCGCCGAAACGCAGGCTTTCCGAAAGCCCGTCCGGGGTCATGCGGCGGGCATCGATCACTTCCATGTGCTGCAGGTTCGGAGCGAGCACTGTACTGATCAGTCCAAGGAGCGTGTGGGGCGGCACCATCGAGAGGCATCTCTTGCGCCCCGAAAGGAGCGAAGCCACCGCGGAGGCGTCCTGGAATATGGAATCCGCCGCATGCCGTGTGGAAGCCTCGCCGGTCTGGGTATGGGGGTAGAAGGTGAAACCGGTCAGGCTTTCGCCGATCAGCCCTTCGATCGTATCCACCCAGTCGCCGATCCTGGAGCCCTGCGCGATCGGCAGGTTCGCCTCGTCATGCCCGAAGAACTCCACCGTCCGCGCCGCGCAATCCTGGGCCTGACGCTCGCTCATCCCGATGCCGCCGGAGCCGAGGACCGTATCGATATCCCAGCCCGAATGCACGAGGGTCTCGGTATAGCGCTGGTGGCGCCGCGCAAGCTCGTCGGCCACGAGCGCCGCGGTGATCTTGCCGAGCTGGGGGCGGGAAAAACGGAAGCCTCTCATGGCTCCACCCTTTCCGCCGCTGCGAGGATTTCCGTCAACCGTCTCGTTTCAGCTTCCGCAGGCGCCGCGCCACCTTCGAGGGTCAGGGGTTCGGCGCCAACCAGGCTGTTGGTGCGCGCAAGGGGGGCCCTCAGGACCTCGTCCAGGCTGAGCGGCCTCTCCTCGACTGCTCCCTTTTCCAGAAGCACCCCGCGCATGATCCCCGGCAGGAGGCCGGTCTTCACCGGGGGCGTCCGCCAGCTACCGCCCACCAGCGCGAAGAGGTTGGCGCAGCTTGTCGAGGCCGGCGCGCCTTCGCCGTTCAGCATGATCGCGTCCTCCGCCCCGGCAGCGGCAGCCTCCATCCGGGCGAGGACCTGGTCCTGGTAACTCATCGATTTCATGCGGCTGAGGGGGGAGTGCTGGTTGCGCCGGACCTTCGCGACGATGGCAGCAATTCTTCCGCCGCTGCGCGGCTGCGCGGGCGCTGCGGTCACCACCACGACGGGCCGGGCATCGGCGGGGGGCAGCAGTCCGCGTGGCCCCGTCCCGCGGCTGATGGTCAGGCGGACCGACGCTGCGGCATCGGGAAAGCCGTCGCACGCCAGCGCCAGCGAAGCGCGGACCAGTGCCCAATCGATGGGAAGGCTGATGATCTCCGCGGCGCTGGAGAGCCTTGCGAGGTGCCGCTCGAGAAGCAGGAGCCGCCCACCCTCGCAGCGCATGGTTTCGAAGAGCCCATCGCCGAGATTGAAGCCCCGGTCCGAGCTGGCAAGAACAATTTCTCCGCTCTCCACGGTCTTTCCATCAACGATCAGCATCGATCACCTCGAGGAAGTTCTGGAGGAGGCGGCGCCCCCTCGGGGTCAGGACGGATTCAGGATGGAACTGAACGCCGAAATGAGGCCGCTCAGGATGGGCGAAGGCCATCAGTTCGCCGTCATCCGAAAAAGCGGTCGGCAGGAGAACCGTGCCGTCGATATCCGCAACGAGAGCATGATAACGGCCAGCGGGGAACGGAGACGGGAGCCCCGCAAAAAGCCGCGAGCCGTCATGCCGGATCGCGCTGGCGCGGCCATGAACCGGCGTTCCGGCCCGCCTGGTCGTGCCGCCGTAGCTTTCCGCGATCGTAAGATGCCCAAGGCAGACCCCAAGTATGGGCATATCGGGCAGGACTTCGGGCAGGGCGCGCGACACTCCGGCCCGTTCGGGCCCGTAAGGGCCCGGTGAAATGACGATACCGGACGGTCCCACGGCGGAGAGCTCACCGGCGGTCATCGCATCGTTGCGGACCACCATCGTCTCCTGTCCGAGCTCCCTCAGGTAGCGGGCCAGCGTTTCGACGAAGCTGTCATAGTTATCGATGACGACGATCATTCCGGCCTGTCAGCATACGAAAGAGATAAGCCTTGGCGTCCGCTTCCTCGTACTCGGCACCCGGGTCGGAGAGGATCGTGATACCTCCGCCGCTCCGCACTTCAGCAATTCGGGCCGTGCGGTCGATTGCGGCGGTCCGGATGGCGACGGATGCGGTTCCCCTGGTTCTGGTACGCATGAAGATCGTTCCGCAATAAGGTCCCCTTCCCTCGCCTTCGATCTCTGCGATCGCCGCCATGGCCGCGATCTTCGGAGCGCCGGTGATCGAGCCGCAGGGAAAGGCCGCACGGATCGCATCGACAAAGGTCGTCTCCTCGCGGATCTGCCCCTCGATGCGAGATACGAGATGGTGAACTTCCGGGAAACTCTTCAGCTCACAGATTGCATCCTCGCGCAGGGTGCCATCCCGGCAGACCCGCGCAAGGTCATTGCGCAGAAGGTCGGCGATCATGACGTTTTCGGCCCGGTCCTTCTCGTCCGCCAGAAGCTCTTCGCGCAGGCGCCTGTCTTCGGCCGCCGTCTTTCCCCGGCGCCTGGTTCCCTTGATCGGCTCGCTGGTCAGGGTTTCGCCATCGAGAGATAGGAAGAGCTCGGGCGACGCACTGAGGACGGACCATTCTCCCCCGTCGATCAACGCCCCGTAGAGGGCCCCGAGGGCCTGTGCTGCGAAGTGCCTCCAGTCGGGCCCGTCCCCGGTCCAGTAGGCGCGGTCGCGAAAGGAGAGGTTGGCCTGAAAGATATCACCGTTGCCGATCCGGCCGCGGATATCCTCCACTTGTCGCTCGAAGACCAAACGGTCGGGATGGCGAGGCGCGGGGGACAGGGCTGCGGGCGCCTTCGAAGGCACCACACCGGTTTCCTGTTCGGCAAGCGGATAGATCCCGTATGCAGCCAGCGGCAGGTCGAGGCCGAAGGGCGAGAGCTCGCAGCGCTCGCGTTCGGGCGTGCATTCATAGGAGAGAAAACCTGCAAGAACCTCGTCTTCGCGCAGGTTGCGCTCCGCCTCGCCCAGCGTGTCGAAGACCACGGCCGGCGAGGTTTCGAAGGGAAAAGACGCCCCAGCCAGCGGGTTCTTCAGTTGTCGGATGCCCGAACGGAAAAAACCCGCCCCCAGGATCATCTCCCGGGGAGCGGGTCCTGCGAGCCTTGCCGCCGGGCTCAGCGTTCGATCATTCCCGCATCGGCGAGAAGTTGGCCGAACCGGCCACGATCCTCGAGGAGGTCGAGGGCCCGGTTGAGCTGGCAGTCCTCTTCGAGCGGGCATTCCACCGGCTCGATGAAGAGCGCCGTGGCGTTCTCTTCCTCGCGTTCCTTTTCGCGCAGGGCTTCCTGACCTTCCATCAGGATCTCCTGCACCGTCGTCGGCTCTTCGGCGACTTCCTCGGCATCGACATCGAGAGCGCCGATGAGATCGCGTTCCGAGCGGCGCTTGACCGGCTCTTCCTGACCCGGACGGGTGATCGGCATAACGATATCGGGAACGATACCCTCAGCCTGGATCGAACGGCCCGACGGGGTGTAGTAGCGAGCCGTCGTCAGGCGCAGGGCGCCCGAGCGGCCACGGTCCAGCGGCAGGATCGTCTGCACCGATCCCTTGCCGAAGGTCTTGGTACCAAGGATCAGCGCGCGGTTGCGGTCCTGAAGGGCGCCGGCCACGATCTCCGAAGCGGAGGCGGAGCCGCCATTCACCAGGACCACGATCGGGCGGCCGTCGAGGATGTCGCCGTTCTCACCGAGCTCGCGCATCGAATCCTTCTGGCGACGGCCACGGGTGGAAACGATCTCGCCCCCGTTCAGGAAGGCATCGGAGACTGCCACCGCCTGGTCGAGAAGACCGCCCGGGTTCGAGCGCAGGTCGAGGACGATGCCTTCGAGGCCGCCGGCTTCCTTGTCGATCTGACGGATCGCGTCGAGCATCTTGCCTTCGGTCTGCTGGGTGAAGCTCGCCACACGGACATACCCGTACTTGTCGCGCTCGACCCGGGCATTGACCGGATTCACGGTGATGATATCACGGGTCAGGGTGAATTCGAGAGGCTCGGTCACGTCTTCCCGCGCCACGCGCAGGGTCACGTCCGTGTTCTTCTCGCCCTTCATGAGGTTGGTGGCCTCGGTGAGGCTCATGCCGAAGACGGACTGCCCGTCGATCTCGAAGATCAGGTCGCCGGGCTCGATCCCCGCGCGGGCCGCGGGCGTATCGTCGATCGGGGAGATGACCTTGACGAGGCCCCGTCCCGCGCCCTCGCGTTCCTGCTGCACCTGGATGCCGAGGCCGCCGAAGGTGCCGCGGGTCGTCTCCTGCATCTCGGCGTGGTCGTCAGGGCTCAGATAGCTCGAATGGGGGTCGAGGCTGGAGAGCATCCCGTCGATTGCACCCTCGATCAGGTCGCCGTCATCGGGGTTCTCCACGTAGTTGCGGTGAACGGTCTCGAAGGCCTCGCCGAAGAGGTCGAGCTGCCTGAAGGTGTCGGCATCGAAGGCCGAGCGAGCGAACCCCGCTGTCAGAAGCGCGGCCGTGAGAGTTCCGCCGGCCACCGCCCCGATCGCCAGGGAAGAGATGTTCGTCGAACGTGCAGGACGCAGGTCCCGGTTTTGCCTTTTCATGGAGTGCTCGCTCGTTGCTCGTGCAGGTAAGAGAATGAAGCCTCTGCCTGACCTCTTTCTATCGACTTAAATGTGTCATCAATCACGGCAGATGTCTAAGCTCACAAACGCGGTATCTGCGTTTATGGACAAAGGGTCAGTCAACCCGGTCAGTTCCCTTCGAACCAGGGGTCGGGATCGAGGGGCGTACCGTTGTGCCTGACCTGGAACCTCAGGCGCGGGGCGACGTCGCCAGATGCCATGACACCCACGGGCTCTCCGGCACTGACCCGCTGGCCCTTGCGGGCGATGAACTGGTCGAGGCCGATCAGGATATTGGTGTATCCACCGCCGACATCGATGATCAGGATCTTGCCGAGGGCTCCGAACTCCGACGCCCACTGCACCCGTCCCGAATAGGGACTGGTGACCACGGCACCGGGCCTGGTGATCAGCTCGAGCGCGTCGCGGCTCGAGCCGCTGTCATCGGTTTCGCCGAAGCGCCCCGACGGGACACCGGCCACCGGACGTTCGAGGAGCCCCCGCGCCGCAGCGAAAGTGTCGGGCAGGCGCCGGTCGCGGCGACTGAGCGAATAGGTCCTGAGAACTTCGTCGCCGCTCGGCAGGCTTTGCAGGCGTTCGATGAGGTCACGTAGATTGGTCGCCTCTGCGGCGAGCCGCCGGGTCTCCGCCTCGATGCGGCGCAGGTCCTCACGGTCCTTGTCGTAGGCGGCTTCGCGTTCCGTAAGGACGTCCTCGAGCAGGCGGCGCCGTTCGGCGAGGGCGGAATTGGTGGCCTCGAGAGTGGCGCGCGCGGCACGCTTCTGGGCCCGCAGCTCGGTCAGGCGGGTGATCTCGGCCTTCTGTTCGTCCACGATGCTGGCAAGCCTGGGGGTCAGGGAGGAAAGCGAAATTGCCGCCAGGGCCGCGCCCTGCGCGTTGTCGGGAGAGACGATCAGCGCCGGCGGGCGCGAGCGCTGGAGGTTCTGGAGCGCAGCGAGGACCTTGCTCAGCTCGAGGCTGCGGGCATCGCGCCGCTCAAGCGCCACGGCTTCGCGCGCTTCGATGTCCTGAAGGTCCTGCTCGAGCCGGGTGGAGTCCGCTTCGGCCTGCTGAAGGGCCTCGGCGGTGTCGGCGAGCTGGTTCCTGAGACGATCCACCGCCGAGCCCAGCTCCTCGGCCCGCTCCCGGATCTCGGCCGCGGAAGCTTCCCGCTCCTCGATACGGCGCTCGAGGTCCTCGAGACGCTGCTGCTCGGAGGGCGGCAGGGTCTGGAACGTCAATACAAGCGATGCGAGAATCGGAGTCATGCGCCCCTGTGATACGGGTGTCCTGAAAGAATGGCGAGGGCCCGGTAGATCTGCTCGGCGAGCATCACCCGGCAGAGGGCATGGGGCCAGACACACCGTCCAAAAGCGAGGAGCCTGCCCCCCTGCCCCTCGATCTCGCGCCTGAATCCGGGATCGAACCCGTCCGCGCCGCCGATGCAGAAGGAGAGGTCACCGACCCCCTGATCGCGCAGCGACCCGATATGGGCGGCGATCTCGTCGGAGCTCATCATCGCGCCGCGCTCATCGAGAAGCACGGCCCGGCCACCGCCGATCGCCGCGCGCAGCAGGTCCGCTTCACGCCGGGGGTCGCTGCCCTTGGCGGGTTGCAGGAACTGCATCTGCGGACCCTTCAGGCCGAGCGCAGGGGCTGCGCCCCCCGCACGCTTGAGATAGTCCGATGCCGCTTCGGCCAGTGGATCCCGCTTCTGCTCCCGCGCGACGGCGAGGAGCTTCAGCCGCATCTACTGGGCAGGGGCGAACCGTTCGGGCGCCCAGATCCGCTCGAGATTGTAGAAGCTGCGGACCTCGGGCCGGAAGAGATGGATGATCACGTCACCCACGTCGAGCAGCACCCAATCGCAGGCTGGCAGGCCTTCGATCTTCACGGGTCCCGCATTCTCTTCCTTGAGAGCTCTGGCGATCTTGTCGGCCATCGCGCCCACATGCCGCTGCGAGCGGCCCGAGGCGATGATCAGGGTATCAGCCACATCCGACTTGCCCTCAAGATCGATCGTGACAATATCCTCGGCTTTTTCGTCGTCGAGCTGTCTCAAGACCTGCTCGGCGAGTTTCTGAGCCGTGGCGGTGGAGAACGATTCGTCGCTCGAACCGTAGTCCATTCCGTTCGCGGCACCCTCGGTGCCCAAAGACTGCTGCGGGGTCAGCACTTCTCTCCAATAAACGCTCCCCTGAGCGGGAGCACCCTCAACATAGCACTTCGACCGGGCGGTTAGTAGAGGGTTTTCCTTTTCCTAAGCCTGGGCGGCACGGATTTCGGTCGAGCTGACCGGCAGGCTCAACCCTTCGAGGAAACACCAAGCCGGCGCACCGTCATGGGCCAGCCGGCTCGCGAGCCTCGCGGGGACCCGTGCGTCGCGGTAGCTCAGGGCCGCCTTCGAATTGAGGGCCTGCATACGGTAGCCCGGGCGGCTGATCACCGCGATCGGGATCGTTTCCATGATCGACCGCCACTGCGACCAGCGGTGGAGATTGGCGAAACTGTCCGCCCCCATGAGGTAGACGAAACGTCGGTGCCGCTCTCTTGCGAGAAGATCCGTCACGGTCTGCACGGCATAGACCGGGCCTTCGTCGGATTCGGGCTCCACGGTGACCTTGGGAAGCCCCGACATCTGCTCCTTGGTGAGCTTCAGGCGCTCCTCCAGCGGCAGGTAGTCGTCCTTGTTCTTCAGCGGGTTCTGGGGCGACACCAGCACCTTCACGGCCGCCAGGTCGAGCCTGCGCATGGCGTACATCACGAGGGCGCGGTGGGCGGGGTGCGGCGGATTGAAGGAGCCGCCGAGAACTCCTATTGGGGCGCGGTCGATCATCTCGAAACTTCCTTCGCTGAAAAAGGCGTTCCTCCGAAGCGGAACGAGCAGACGGAACATCTATGGCAGTTCTTCTTACCGGCGCAGCAGGTTTTATCGGCTTCCACACCGCAAGACGGCTGCTTTCGCGCGGTGAGGAGGTGATCGGGATCGACAACCTCAACGATTACTACGATCCGGCGCTGAAAACCGCGCGGCTGGAACAGCTCGAAGGCACGCCCGGTTTCTCTTTCCACCGCCTGGATATTTCCGATGGCGAGGCCCTGGGGGCCATCCCCTCGCTGGCATCGGTGGACCGGATCGTCCATCTCGCAGCGCAGGCCGGCGTCCGCTACTCGATCGAGAACCCCCGCGCCTATGCGGACAGCAATCTCGTGGGCCAGACCGAGATGCTCGAACTCGGGCGGCACCTCGATGTCCGGCACATGGTCTACGCTTCGTCGTCCTCGATCTACGGCGCGAACAGCAAGATCCCCTTCGTCGAGACCGATCGCACGGACCAGCCGGTCTCCTTCTACGGTGCCACGAAGAAATCCTGCGAGCTCCTGAGCGAGAGCTACGCCCGCCTTTACGCCCTGCCCCTGACCGGCCTCAGGTTCTTTACCGTCTATGGCCCCTACGGCAGGCCGGACATGGCCTATATGATCTTCACCCGGAAAATCCTGGCAGGCGAGCCGATCGATGTCTTCGGTGAAGGCCGGATGGGGCGCGATTTCACCTATGTGGACGACTGTGTCAGCGGAATTCTCGCGGCGCTCGACAATCCGCCCGTGCCCCGGGACGGCGCTCCTCCTCACGAGGTCTACAACCTCGGCAACGACCGGCCCGAGCGGCTCGGCGACCTGATCGGCACGATCGAGGACCTGCTCGGGCAGCAAGCCCGGAAGAACCTCAAGCCGATGCAGCCCGGCGACGTGCGGGAGACCTGGGCGAATATCGACAAGGCCCGCACCCGCCTCGGCTACGACCCGAAGACCGACCTGAAGGCCGGGCTCGCGGAATTCGCGAACTGGTACCGGGAATTCTACAACTAGAGTCCTGTTGCCATCACTCCCACCCCTTTGGTAGGCGGGCCTGCGCGTCGAGTTTGGCGCGGCCACCGACCATGCTCACGTGACCGACGACTTTCTCAACGACGTCCTGGAGGGCCTCTCGCGCGCCCAGAAGGCGATTCCCCCGAAATATCTCTACGACGAGAAGGGTTCGCAGCTTTTCGAGGATATCACCCGGACCAGGGACTACTACGTGACCCGCACCGAGGCGGAGATCATGGAGCAGGTCTACAAGGAACTGCCCGAGGACATGCCGCCGGGGTCCGCGGTCGCGGAGTTCGGCAGCGGGGCCGGGGTCAAGTCGCGCAGCCTGATCGAGGCACTGAAGCCTTCCGTCTACGTTGCGATCGACGTTGCGGAGGATTTCCTGAGGCAGTCCTGCAAGGAACTCCAGCGGGACTTTCCCAAGACCAAGGCCATCGGCGTGATCGCCGATTTCAGTGGCAAGGTCGCCCTGCCCGACGCCTTCATGAAGAACGACCACCGCATGGGCTTCTTTCCCGGCTCGACCATCGGCAATTTCGAGTTCGGCGGTGCGGAGACGTTCCTGAAGAAATGCCGCAAGAGTTTCGGCAAGGGCGCGTCGTTCCTGGTGGGCGTCGATTTCGTCAAGTCCGAGGACGCGCTGCTTGCGGCCTATGACGACAGCGAGGGCGTCACTGCGGCCTTCACGATGAACCTCTTCAAACGGATGAAGCGCGAGCTCGATGCGGAGATCGACGTCTCGCAGTTCAGGCACCAGGCCACTTGGAACGACGAACTCTCGCGGATCGAGATCGGCGCGCTGTCCCTTGCGGACCAGAAGATCAAGGTTGGCGGGAAGAAGTTCAAGATCGCCAAGGGCGAGCTGATCCACACGGAAAATTCGCACAAGTACACACCCACCGGCTTCGCGCGGATCGCAGGCCGGGCGGGCTGGAAGATGCACGAGCTGTGGTCGGACAAGCGCGAATGGTTCGGGGTCTACCTGCTCTACGCCTGAGAGGCCCGGCGCCCCGTCTCAGGGCAGGACGACCGGAGCCTCGCTCTGGATGGTCACCACGTCGAGATCGAGAAGCAGGCCTGTCAGGGAAGCCAGCCTGACAAGTTCCTGGTCCCGCACATACCCGGCCGAAGCCTCCTCGATGGCAGCGGTGTAGTAGTCCTCGTTGGCAAGGACGAAATCCGTAATGGTCTTCGACCCGCGACGCAGTTCGAGCCTTGTCGCCTCGAGACGGTCATAGGCCGCCTCCGCCGCGGCGGAGCGGCGTTGAGCGATCGCCCCCTGGCGCAGGACACCGAGAACCGCCGTGCGGACATCCACCTCGAGCTGTCGCCTCGCCTCGACGAGGTCCGCTTCGCTCCTGCGGAGCCGCCCCCGGGTCTCCGCCCGTTCGGCCTGCAGCTTGCCGCCGGAATAGATGTTCTGACGAAGCGAGAAACCGACACGGTCATCCTGCTCCCAGCGGTCATCGATCGGCAGGGTGCTGTCGTTGTACTGACCGAGAACGAAGGCATTGAGGGAGAGCGTCGGACGGCCTGCCCGGTCGGCGGCGCGCACCCGCGCCTCCTGCGAACGCACCTCGGCGCGCGCCTGCTTGATGCCGAAGGCGTTGTTCTGGGCCATCGCGAGGGCTTCGCCCACCGGGATCGTACCGAGGCGCGTCGCGAGGGCGTCGCCGAGCGCCCGTGCGGAGACCGGGTTCACGCAGGAGACCTCGTCACCGAGAAAGATCGACAGCTGGAGCTGGATTTCGTCCTTGGTGATCTCCGCCTCCTCGCGGCGGGCGAGGGCCGAAGCATACCTTGCCTCGATCTGCCGCGCGTCGGAGCGGGTGACGAGCCCGCGCTCGAGGCGCGTACGGACGGTCGCCGCCTCCTGGGCGTAGCCTTCGGTCTGTGCAGAAGTCAGCTCGAGGAGCCGGCTGACCCGCAGGAGTTCGAAGTAGAGCAGGATCGCCCGTTCGGCGACTTCGGTCTGGGCCTGGAGCTCCCCGGCCTGGGCTGCACGGAGGGTTTCGCGCGCAGCGGCGATCTCGGCGCTGCGCTGGCCGAAACTGTAGAGCTCGAGATTGGCCTGCACGCCGATCTGGTCGTCACGGATCTGGTCGAGGGGCTGGGTGTTGCCGATACCCGCCTGTCCGAAGAGGCTGACCTGGGGCCGGGTCTGCGACCGCGCTGCAAGGACCTGCGCCCGCGCGATCTCGCGATCCGCTTCCGCCCTCGTGACCGCAGGGGCCGTCCCGAGAGCTGCATCGAGAACTTCGGGGATCGCGACGCAACCGATCTCCTGCGCCGCGGCATGGGAAAGGCCGAACGCAAGCGACGCGATGACCCCCAGGCCCCGCATCAGTTGAAGCTCATCCCGCGGCGGACGGTGGATGCGATGGGTTCCATGACGTAGTCGAGGAATGTCCTTGTACGGCCGGAGGCGACGAACGCCTCGACGGGAAGACCGGGGACGAGTTCCACCTGGGGAAGCCCCCTCAGGGTATCGACATCGAGAAGCACACGCGCCTCGTAGAAGCTCTCCCCTGTCATCTCGTTCTGCTTGAGGTCGGCGGAGACGCTCAGCACCTCGCCGGCGATGCGGGGAACACGGTACTGTTTGTAGGCGGAAAGCTGGGCCCGCACTTCCTGCCCGGGGCGCACGGCCTCACGGTCGGTGGGCGGCAGCCGCAGGAGAGCGATCATGTTGCCTTCCATCGGCACGATCTCCATCACCTTCTCGCCGGGCGTGACGACACCGCCGATGGTGTTCGCCTTGAGCCCGAGAACCTTGCCGGTGAGGGGCGCGGTCAGCACCGTCCGGCTCAGCCTGTCCTCATTGGCTTCGAGTCGCTCGGTAAAGGCCAGTATTTTTTGCGCTGCCTTGACGGCTTCCTCCTCGATGGTCCGCCGGTTCTTGGTCGCGAGTTCCGCGATCTGGTCCGCCGCCTCCTGGGATTGGCGGTGGGCGAGGTTGCGCTCGGAGGTCAGGCGGGCAAGCTCGGCCTCGAGGGAAAGAACGCCCCTTTCGGCCTGCTGCACATTGGCCACGGTCTCGAGCTGCTCGCGCAGGGACTGGCGCTTGAGTGCCAGTTCATCCCTCGCGACGGCGAGGCTCTTCTCGGTGGCGGTGATCTGCGCCTCGAGGTCGTTCGAGCGGCCCTGCGCGGACTGGAGCCGGGTTTCGAGCACCTGGAGTTCCGCGCGGTAGGTGGCCTTCTGTTCCTCGAACAGGCGGCGCTGCTGTTCGGCCACGTTGCGGGCCACGGAGGGGTCGAGGCCAAGGGTGTCGAGCTTGAAGTCCGGCTGCCGCTCGTTCCTCAAGGCATCGAGCCGCGCCTTCTGCGCACGGGCCGTCAGCAGCTCCTGCGCGATCTCGTCGCGGGCGGCCTCGCTCTGGACGGGCTCGAGGGTGATGAGCCTGTCGCCTTCCCGGACATCGTCGCCTTCGCTGACATGGATTTCCCGCACGATACCGCCCTCGAAATGGGCGATTTCCTTCCGGTCGCCGCGCACGACGATCTGCCCGGAGGCGACGACACCTTCGTCGAGCGGCGCGACGCCCGCCCAGAAGAGGAAACCGCCAAGGCCGATGGCGCATGCGATGGTACAGATACGGATCAGGGGATCGTCGATGACACGTGAGGGGTTCATGAATCAGCCCTCCATGGTTTGAGCAACGCGGGCGGGGGCACCGGCCTTTGCGCGCTGGAGTTCGGAGACCTGTTGCAGGTAGGTGTCCCGCCTGGTGATCGTGACCTTCCGGTCCCGCACCACGAGCACGTCGTCCGCGACATTGACGAGCCGCAGGTCATGGGTACTGACGAAGACGGTGGTGCGCCGGTCCTCGGGCGGGATCTTGGCCATCTTCGCGAAGACCTGGAGCATGTGCGCCGTCATCGCCGGATCGAGATGCGCCGTCGGTTCGTCGAGGATGAGAAGTGCGGGGTTGCCGAAGAAGGCACGGGCAAGGCCGATGGCCTGCCGCTGCCCTGCCGAAAGCGCGGCACCGCCCTCGCCGATGACCGTGTCGTAGCCGTCCTTGAGCGACAGGATCAGCTGGTGGCAGCCGACCCGCTGAGCGGCTTCGAAGACGTCCTCGACCGGGCCATCGGTGAAGCGAGAGATGTTCTCGCGCACCGTGCCGCGCAGGAGTTCGACGTCCTGCGGCAGGTAGCCGACATAGCGGCCACGGTCTCCCGCGTGCCAGCGATGGATGTCTGCGCCGCCCAGCCTGATCGAACCTGCGAAGGGCTGCCACGACGAGGCGAGGGTCTGGAGGAGCGAGCTCTTGCCGGCGCCCGACTGGCCCAGAAGAGCGACGATCTGGCCCTTGGGAAAGGCGTGCTTGAGCGGCGGGAGAAGCGGGCGTTCGCCGCCGGGCACGCCGATGGTCACACCGTCGAAGGTGATCTGGGGATTGGGGCGCGGCAGGGGTGTCGGGTCGGCACGCTCAGGCTTGTCGCCCGCCCATTCGCCGAGCGAGCGGAAGGCTCGTCCCCCTTTGACGAGCTGCCGCCAGCCATTCACCACCTGGTCGATGGGGGCGAGGGCGCGGCCCATGATGATGGACCCCGCGATGATCGCGCCGGGAGAAACGACGCCCTGCACGGCGAGGAAAGCGCCCGCCCCGAGAATCGCGATCTGCAGGGTCATGCGCAGCGCCTTGACCGAGGCGCCGAAAAAGGTTGCCGGGACCCCGGCCCTCAGGCTTGCCTCGTTGGATGCCTGGCGCAGAACGGACCAGCGGACGATGGCCCGGTCCGCCATGCCCATGCCGACCACGGCACCGCGCTGGCGCACGAGCTGGTTCAGTTCCTCCTGGGCGGATCGTTCCGCCGCCGCGCTCTCCCGCAGGGAGACCTTGGTGGTCCGCTCCGTGAGCATCGCCAGGGCCACGAGGCCCAGGGCGCCGATCAGGCCCACCATGCCGAGGGCGGGGTGCACCACGAAGAGGATCGCGAGGAAGAAGGGAACGAACGGAAGGTCGATCAGAGACGAGGCGAGGCCGCCGTTCAACAGCGACTGCACCTGCTGGAGATTGCCCACCGCCTGGAGGGTCTCGGTCGGGGTGATCTTCGGGTCGTTGAAGGACCGCTGCAGCCCTTCTTCGGCCAGTTCGTCCCCGAGCGCTTCTGCCGCCTTGGCCATGACGCGGCGGCGACCGGCCTCGGCAAAGAGGTAGATGCCGAGAAGGAAGACCGCGATCAGGGTAAGGAGGATGAGCGTCGGGACCGAACCCGTGGTCAGGACCCGGTCGTAGACCTGCAGCATGTAGAGGGGAGAGACGAGAAACAGGACATTGATGGCTACCGAGAACCACACGGTCGCCGTGATGTGGCGGCGCATGATGTCGAGCAGCCGTTGTTGGCCGTGATATCTCTTCATTCGTCTACCTCAACCCCATCTGCGCCGGACAGGATGCCCGCGCTCGCTTCCGCCGAGCCCGCGTTGATAGGCCGGAGATCCACACCGTTTAGTGATCGCGGCCCCCCGCGCATAGCGCCCCTTACCTTACGATGCCCTCAAGTTCCCGGGCCCTCAACGCCAACAGATTGTAAAACGACGGCCTGCACAACCAGCACGCCGAGCCAGTGCGCGCCGTTGATGAGCGTCAGCCGCCAGGGGCGGCCCTCATAGCGATGATTGACCAGCATCGAGGGAAAGACGAACCCGATCCACAGGATGAAGGCCGTGCCGATCGCCATCGCCCAGGGTCCGGCCTCCGGTGGTGAAAGGATGAGCGCTCCCGCCAGGATCGAGGCGATCCAGAACTCGGCGAGGAACCCCCAGATCATCGGCGCGGCCGATCCCGCCCTGCCCTTCGCTTTTGCGCCGCCCCGGGTGATGCCGGCGGCGCTCATCCAGGGCTTCGCGAGGACGCCGAAATAGACCGCGCCGAAGACGAAGCTGCCAAGTGCCGCAAGGAAGATCGGGAAGAGGTTCTCGAGAATATAGACCACGCAACGGACCTCCCACCCACAAAATTCTCTCGGCCCCGGGGCTATCCCTGCCTGAGTCCCATGTCGAGAACATGACGCAGATAAGGCGGCTTCGGGAGGGGATGGGCCGGTGGCCTCTCCTCCTCGGTATCGTGTCATGGAGAGTGAGGCGGGCCCCCTGCCCTTTCGGGTTGGCAAATCGCCCCGAAGGTGTATTCGGGCCGGCTGCCCAGAACCCAAGCCCTGCAAGCAGCGCGAGGATACCGATGCTGTTCCGTCTTTTCGAAGGTTTTGTCGATCCCCTGGCGAACGAGGCGCCCGGCCGTCCGCCGGCGAAGCTGTGGTCGTTCATCTGGCACTACGCCAAACCGTTCCGCTGGCTCTTCATGACCACGATCGTGACATCGGCGTTGATCGCCTTGATCGAGGTCTTCGCCTTCGAGCGGATCGGCGCCCTTGTCGATCTTGCGGCCGAGAGCGGTCCCGAGACCTTCTTTGCGGATCATGGCCTCACCCTGGCCATCGCCATCGGCCTCATCGCGATCGTCTGGCCGCTTCTCAGCTTCGTGGACGAGCTCACCTATCTGCAGGGCATCATGGGGAACATGCCGATGTCGATCAGGTGGCGGGCGCACCGCTACCTCCTGCGCCAGTCGGCGAGCTTCTTCGCGGACGATTTTGCGGGGCGGGTGGCGACCAAGGTGATGCAGACGGCCCTTGGCGCGCGCGAGACCGCCGCGAAGCTCACGAATATCTTCGTCTGGGGGACCGTCTATTTCGGCTCGGCACTGATCCTCTTCGCCGTCAATGACTGGCGCCTCACGATTCCGCTCGGCCTCTGGTTCATCGCCTATGTCATCTGCCTGCGGCATTACCTGCCCAAGCTCTCGGCAATCTCGAAGGAGCAGTCCGAGGACCGCTCGATGCTCACCGGGCGGATCGTCGACGCCTACACCAATATCGGGACGGTGAAGCTCTTCTCCAGCGGCCCTGCCGAGGACGAGTATGCCCGCGAGGGCATGCGGAAGATGCTCGGCTCGGTCTACCCGCAGATGCGCTATGCGACACAGCTCAGCGTAACCCTGCACCTGATGAACGGCCTGATGATCGCCGGCACGCTTGGCCTCGGTCTCTATCTCTGGAGCAGTGCGCTGATCACCATCGGGGCCGTCGCCTTTGCCGCGGGGCTTGCCCTGAGGCTCCAGGG
>CAZAFU010000007.1:0-51759 GCA_964484475.1 uncultured Caulobacterales bacterium
CCTTGCCGATATGCTTGGTGGACGGAAGGTGAGGACCGCGGCACAGATCGTACCAGTCGCCGTGGTGGTAGACCTTGATCTCCTCGTCCCCGGGCAGGTCACGGATGATCTCGGCCTTGTAGTGCTCGCCCATCGCCTCGAAACGCGCGATTGCCTCAGCGCGCGGCCAGACTTCCTTCTTTGTCGGGAGATCGGCGTCGACGAGCTCCTGCATCTTCTTCTCGATGCGCTCGAAATCCTCCGTCGAGAAAGGCTCCTCGCGGGCGAAGTCGTAATAGAAGCCGTCCTCGATCACAGGGCCGATGGTGACCTGCGTACCCGGATAGAGCGCCTGCACCGCCTGCGCGAGAAGGTGCGCGGCGTCGTGCCGGATCAGCTCGAGACCCTCGGGGTCGTCGCGGGTGACGAGCGCGACCTTCGCGTCGTCGCTCACGACCTGGTCGAGATCGTCGAGCGTGCCGTCGATCTTCACCGCCACCGCCTTCTTGGCGAGCGACTTGGAGATGTCGGCGGCGATCTGCGCACCGGAAACGGGATGGTCGAACTGGCGCTGGGCGCCGTCAGGAAGCGTGATCGTAGGCATGGCTTGGTCTCACTGGGCGTTTACCGTGTGTGCCGCACCTTTCGGTGACGTCAAGGCTCCGCGTCGTTTTCGGGGCGGAAGATGGTTCAGGCCGCGTGCCGGGCGGCTAGGCGGGCATTGATCGCGGCACGCTCCTCGGGCTCGATGAGCCTCGGTTCCGCCACCGGGCGCTTGTCGTCGGAGAAAAAGGGGCTCCTCTTCGCCTTCCCCGACAGTTTGGCCCCCAAGGCTCGCCCGAAAGCCGCAAGAGCCAGACCCGGAAGGCTCGCTCTCGGCCCTTCCGGGGCCGACCAGGCTTCTTTGGGGAAGAGAACGCCTTTCGACAGACCGAAAGCAAGTTCGGCCTCGGGGCCCTGGGTCCAGAGGAAGGGGGCGGTGAGGAGCCCGATCATCGGCACGCCCGGGATATCGGGTGTGCTGCCGATCGGCGTCTTGCAGCAGGCGGTGTACCAGCGGAGGAGACGGCCATCGGTCATTCGAACCGCCGCCAGGTGCTCCGCGCCGGCCTCGATGGTCACGCGGTGCGGGAGGGTCTGGTAGACATCCGCGCCGCCCTTGGCGTCGAGTACGGTTTCCGTGCGTCCCAGGAACTCCTCGAAGGCCTGGCAGTCGCTGCAATAGCAGACGACCCGCGAACCCTTGTCGGGGGAAGCCTCGTTTAGGGTGCCGCGTACCGAACCGCAGGAACAGGCGAAAGTCAGGGTCTGCATGGCGGAAGCAATGTAAGGGGATCGCGCTGCGCGCAAGCTTCCCCCACAGCCCCGGTCAGGGCACAGGGTCGTAGCCGGAAGTCCCGCCGGGACGGCAGTTGAGGACGCGCCTCGTCGTCAGGCCGGCGGCCTTGAACGGCGGGTGGCGGCGAAAGGCCTCCAGCCCGTAGCGCGAGCACGTCGGCTCGTGCCGGCAGCG
This sequence comes from uncultured Caulobacterales bacterium, assembly GCA_964484475.1. GTDB lineage: Bacteria > Pseudomonadota > Alphaproteobacteria > Caulobacterales > Parvularculaceae > Parvularcula. Next base: position 1,493 of record CAZAFU010000007.1, read on the forward strand.
CACGCCGCAAAGGTGGAGGAAGGGCGAGATACTGTACCGATAGGCGAGGATCACCCCCTGCCCGACGAGGCTAAGCGGCTTCACGGGCCTGCGCCTCCTCCAGGGCGTCCGCGACCGCACCGAAGATCAGGAGCGTCGAGGCGTGCCGGGCCGGGTAGGCATGGATCGGTGCGAGGGCTTCCAGCCCTGCGAAACGGCCCCCCGGCGCCCGCCCCCCTTCGCGCACCATCCGCTCCATCGTGTCCTTGAGGGCAAGCAGCTCCTCAGGCGCGGAACCGATCAGATCCTTTGCCATCAGCGAACTCGATGCCTGGCCAAGGGCGCAGGCCTTCACCCGCAGGGCATAATCGGCCACCACGCCATCCTCGAGCCTGAGATCCACTTCGACCTCCGAGCCGCAGACCTTGGATGTCCGCCGGCCGGTGCCGCTCGGCGCCTCGAGCCGGCGCGCCTCGGGAAGGCTCGAGGCGGCTTCGAGAAGGCGTTCTGTGTAAAGGTCGTCCATCCCATCAACTTAAGGCTTTCGGCCCTTGCCACAAGCCGCAGGCCAGCCCTAGCGAGGGGGCATGGTCCGATCTTTTCTCAGGCGCCAGCTCGACCGGATTTCGTCTCGTCTGGAAGCCCGCCGGAAGATGACGGCGGCGAGGATGCTGCAACGTATCCGTGATCAGGAACAGCGGGAGCTGGATCGGTTCCCGGGTCGCTACCCCTCGAAGTTCGGAGGTCTCTGGACCGATCGGGACGACTTCGAGAAGCTGTTGGCGCGAAAGAAAGTCGATCCGGCCACCGAGCAGCGCCTGCGGCAGTGGCGGCGCGACGGGTTCACGGTCTTCGAGAACGCGGTACCTCCCGACCTTCTCGATCCGCTCAACCAGCGCATGGCCGAGATCGAGAGCGGCGGCGGCGAGGGGATCAGGATGACGGGCCCGACCTTTCCGCAAGGGGTTCCTCTCGAAACGGAATGGCTGGCACCGGGCAGGAGCACGCGCATCGTCGATATCTATGCGCGCGTGCCCGAGGCGATGGACGTCCTGATGTCCGACCAGGTCACCTCGTGGCTGAGGCTGATCTTCGGCGAGGACCCGCACCTGACGCAGTCCCTGTCCTTCATCTACGGCTCGGAGCAGGCGATCCACCAGGACACCAATTTCGTGGTGATGAACTCACCGATGAAGATGGCTGCGGTCTGGATCGCGCTCGAGGACGTCACCGAAGGCTCCGGCGCCCTTGTCTACCTGCCGGGAAGCCACCGCTGGCCAGATCACCTTTTCGGCGGCAAGTACAAGCACTGGCACGAAGATCGCGACGGGCCGAAAGGCTATGCCGAATGGGAGAGCTGGCTCAAGAAGCAGAGCCAGGCCCACGGGGTGGAGCCGCAGGAATTCAGGGCGAAGAAAGGCGATATCCTCTTCTGGCACGCGGGTCTCGCTCATGGCGGCGGGCCGACCGCCGGGCACAAGCCGACGCGCAGGAGCCTCGTTGCCCACTACACGACGAAGAACCACGTGCCCTCGACCCCACCGGACGAGCGGAAGATCACCAAGGTGAGGAACGGCGTCTGGTCGTCGGGGCACTATCCCGAGGGATGAGCGCTATTCCCGGCGCCAGGTGGCCCCTTCAGGCCCGTCCTCGATGACGATGCCTTCTGCGGCGAGCTCGTCGCGGATCGCGTCCGCCCGGGCAAAGTCGCGGGCCTTCCGCGCTTCGGCGCGCTCAATCAGGAGAGAGTCGATGCGGGCGTCCTCGTCATCGGTCGCCCCGCCGCGGAACCAGGCCTCCTCGCTCTCACCCAACAGCCCGAGAAGCTGCCCCCCCGCGCGCAGGGCGGACTTCGCCTCGCCGTCCCCGGCCTGGGCCTTCTCACGCAGGGCGTGCAGCGCAGCGATGGCCCCCGGGGTGTTGAGGTCGTCGGCGAGGGCTTCGAGCACGGCCTCGGGAAGCTCGCCCGGCTCGGCATCGCCCGCAGCCCGGTAGAACTTGTCGAGCTGCACCTTCGAGGATTGCAGCAGCTCGTCGGTCCATTCGAGGGGCGCGCGGTAATGGGCCGAGAGGAGCGCAAGGCGCAGGGTTTCACCGTGCCAGTCCTCGAGCAGCTCACCGGGTGTCACGATGTTGCCCACGGACTTCGACATCTTCTCCGAACCCATGTTCAGCATGCCGTTGTGCATCCAGTGCCGGGCCAGGGGAACGCCGCCGAGATCCTTGGCGCAGCAGCTCTGGGCGATCTCGTTCTCGTGGTGGGGGAACCGAAGGTCGAGGCCACCCATATGGAGGTCGATCGGCGCGCCGAGGTTCTCCTCGATCATCGCGGAGCATTCGAGGTGCCAGCCGGGACGGCCCTTACCTTCGATGCCCCAGGCCTTCGGAACCTCCCAGCCCGGCTCGCCCTCCTTCGAGGGTTTCCAGAGGACGAAATCGGCCGGGTCCTTCTTGTAGGGCGCCACCTCGACACGGGCGCCGGCGATCATCGCGTCGCGGTCGAGGCGGGCGAGGCCGCCATAGCCCTCGAAGGCCTGGGTCGCGAAAAGGACGTGCCCCTCGGCGACATAAGCGAATTCCTGCTCGATGAGGCTGCCGATCATCGCCTGCATGGAGGCGATATGCTCGGTGGCGCGGGGCATCACGTCCGGCAGGTCGCAGCCCAGCGCCTCCAGATGGTCGAGATAGAGTTTGGTGGCGCGCGCGGTGATCACGCCGATCTCGACGCCTTCCTCGTTGGAAGCCCTGATGATCTTGTCATCGATATCGGTGAGGTTGCGGGCGTAGCGCACCTGCGCGTCGCCATAGACCGCGCGCAGGAGCCGCACCATCTGGTCGGCGACGACCCCGGCCCTGGCGTTGCCGATATGGGGCGCGGCATAGACGGTCGGCCCGCAGCAATAGACGGTCACCTGACTGGAATCGGCAGGCCGGAACTCGACTTTACCGCCGCTGTAGCTGTCGGTGACGTGGATGGTGCGTGTCATGCCGTCTCCATGCCCAAAGCCCCTCTGGGACGCAACGCCGCGGCGCCACGGTTGGATTCCTGCAACGGAACCTCCATGTATATGCCGGCCGCCCACTCCGGGAGCGAGGGAAATGTGCGGCCCAACTCGGTGCCATGAACGGCCCCCGAACGATAGGACAGACCTTCGATGAGTGTCATTGCCTACGATGAAAGCGTGGTTTCCACGCCCGAAGCGAACGAACATGTCTCAAGCCGCCCAAGCCGGGCCGAAGCCGAAGCTGCGGTCAGGACCCTGATCCGCTGGGCCGGCGACGACCCGAGCCGCGAAGGGCTGCTCGACACCCCGAAGCGGGTCGCCAAGGCCTATGAAGAATGGTTCGGCGGGTACCGCGAGGATCCCGAGGCCATTCTCGCCCGGGTCTTCGAAGAGGTGGAGGGCTATGACGACATCGTCCTGCTCAAGGACATCCGCCTCGAATCCACCTGCGAGCACCACATGGCGCCGATCATCGGCAAGGCCCACATCGCCTACCTGCCCGAGAAGCGGGTCGTGGGCATCTCCAAGCTGGCAAGGCTCGTGGATATCTACGGCAAGCGCATGCAGGTGCAGGAAAAGCTGACCGCGCAGATCGCCGATACGCTGCAGAAGGGCCTCAACCCCCGCGGCGTTGCGGTCATGATCGAGGCCGAACACCAGTGCATGTCCACCCGCGGCGTGCACAAGCACGGCGTCGACACGTTGACCACGCGCTTCACCGGCGCCTTCAAGGACGACCCGGCGCTCGAGGAACGTTTCCTCCGGCTCTGCGGGAAGTAGGTTCCGCTCCGGGGCGAAGGTGTCCGCCTTCGCCTCCCTCCTCCCCACGCGAAGGCTGGGTCGGATACTCCCCGAGCGCACGATCGGAACTCGCCATCGGGACGGCTCGGCCCTATGCAGCGACCATGTCCAGTTCCCGAGATGAAGGCCTCACGGCCGACCTTCAGTTCAATGAGGCGGGCCTCATTCCCGTCATCGCCCAGGACGCCGAGACAGGCGAGGTCCTGATGCTCGCCTGGGCCAACCGGCAGGCGATCGATGCGACCCTGCAGGAGGGCGAGGCCCATTACTGGTCCCGCTCGCGCCAGGAGCTGTGGCGCAAGGGCGGCACGTCCGGCAATATCCAGAAGGTCGAACGTGTCCTGATCGACTGCGACCAGGATGCGCTCCTCTATGTCGTCAGGCAAACGGGGCCTGCCTGCCACACGGGCCGCAGGTCATGCTTCTACCGCGAGGTCACGGCGAAGGGTCTCGCCTCCGTCAGATGACGGTGAAAATGCCGTCGACCCCGTTGTGGGCGATCACCGGCAGGAGGCCGCTGCCTGTCTTCTCGCGCATCCAGACCGGGACGAGCCCGCCCGGCTCCTGCGGCCACACGCCAAGAACGGTGATGTCGACCTTGCCGGCATCGGTATCGAAGCCGTGAACGGCCACGAACAGGAGGCTGGCGACCAGAGCGGCCCACCCCACCGGCGCGCCGGTCTATTGATCTTCCCGCGGAAGGCCTCGTTGAGCATCGGGAGAAGACGCCCGCGGTAGAAAACTACCTCGTCGAGGCCGGGCATCGTCCACTGAAAGGCTATCGTGTCCGCGCCCGCCCGGGCGATCCCGTCGAGGGTCGCTGCGTAGACGGGGAGCCCGGCGATGATGGCGAAGACCAGCCAGGCCACCCAACCGCCCCGGCTCTGGCCGAGGACGAAACCGGCACGCCGCCAGCTCAGGAAGGGCAGTGAGGCGACGCAAGGCGGAAGGGCAGCGCCAGTGCGAGCAGAAACCCGACCCCGATACTGGCCATGATGGCTTCCTCGGGACTCCCGGAACTTCCCGTTTCGCGACTACCGAACAGGCAAGATCGAGCTGGGTGCCTCCAGCAGAAGACCCCCGCCCCGGTGTCAGGCGTCGCCCCGGTGTCAGGCGTCGCCCCGCAGCAGGTGGGGCGGATGGTCCTTCGTCACCTGACGGATCATCTTCTTGTCGATCTTGCCGGTGGCACCGCGCGGCAGGGCGGTCGGCGCCTTCCAGATCCGGGTCGGGACCTTGAAGTTCGCCAGATGGCTTTTCGCATGGTCCTGCAGGGCCTCGAGGTCGATCTCGCCGGGCCCGTAGACCGCCGCGCCGACAACTTCGCCGAGATTGTCGTGCGGGACCGCGAACACCGCTGCCTCATCCACCCCCTCGAAGGCGAGAAGGATGTTCTCGACCTCCAAGCATGAGACGTTCTCGCCCCCGCGGATGATGAGGTCCTTCAGGCGGTCGAGAATGGTGACGAACCCTTCCTCGTCGACAATGCCGATATCGCCCGTCCTGAACCAGCCGCCGTCGTGGAAGGCGGCCTTCGTGGCGTCTTCGTTCTCGTGATAGCCGCGCATGTTGGCCGGGCTCTTGATGCAGATTTCGCCCTCTTCGCCGTTTGGCAGTCTCTTTCCGTCCTCGGAGAATGTCGCGACCTCCGTTACGGGCTGCACGGCCCGGCCGGTGGACGAGGGGCGCTCGATGTAGTCGCCGAGCCCGATATGCGTACCAAGAGCGTTCGTCTCGGTCAGTCCGTAGCCGGACGACGCGCTGATTTCGGGGTAGGCGTCGCGCTGCAGGTCGACCTGCGTCTCGGGGCGCTTGGCACCGCCGGTGCCGATATCGACGAGCGTGTCGAGATCGCCGGGTTCAGCCCGCTTGACCAGTTCATAGGCCATGGTCGGCACGCCGAGAAAGTGGGTCAGTTTCTCCTCGCGGATGAGCTTCGCGGCCTCCTTGGGATCCCAGCGGTAGGTGAAGACCAGCTTCCGGCCGCTGAGGAAGCCAAGCAGGAAGATCGAATGCAGCCCGGTCACGTGGAAGAGCGGCAGGCTGACGAGTTGCCCGGGGTTCTCCGGCGAGATGTCGAATTCCGGCCGCAGCAGCTTGAAGACCTCGAGGGTGAACGACCATGAGAGAACGGCGTTCAGGACCCCCCTGTGGGTCAGGAGCGCGCCCTTCGGATGACCGGTCGAACCCGAGGTGAAGAGGAGGCAGTAATCGCTGTCAGGATCGATAGGGTCCTGCGGCATGTCCATGGAGATGCTGTCGTCCGCGAGGATCTTTCGCAGGTTGAAGTCCTCGCCTTCGATATCCTCGCGTCCGGCGATGAAGGTGAGGTCGAGTTCATCCTTGCAGGGAAGCAGGATCTGCGCCCTTTTCGCGTCGCACACCACGATCCGGCTCTTGGATTTCGAAAGGCCGTAGCGGAGTTCCTCTTCCTGCCACCAGGCATTGAGGGGAACGACCGTGGCCCCGGCGCAGACGATGCCGAGATAGGCGATGCACCATTCGGGATAGTTGCGCATGGCGATGGCAACGCGCTGCCCCTGCCCGACGCCCTGCCCCTTCAGCCAGTTGGCAAAGCGCATGCTTCGCGCCCAGATCTCCCCGACCGTGTAGCGTTCCTCGCCATAGACGACGAAGGGCCGGTCCTTGTTCTCGGCGGTCTTCAGGGCGAGGACCTCGCGCAGCGAGAAGTTCGAAAGGGAGAAGACCCGGGGGTAGTGCACCCCCCTCACGGTCATCTCCTCGACGCCGAAAGGCGCTCCTGCCGCGAGCACCTTGGCAACGCCTTCTTCGAGTTCCTGCTTCGTGATCGGCGCGACTTCAGAGGCCTTCATCGGCGGCGTCCTTCCCTTGGGTTTCCAGTCCGTTGGAGGTTCTATCCCGCAACACCTTGCGTTGTCACGAAGGGGGAACTCAAGGTTTTCGGGTTTTGGTGACCCACCCTGCCCTTGCGGGTTTGCATTCCCTCCGATGCGCGCCTATCCGCTCCGCCTTGCCCGGCCCATGACGAGGAGAAGCCCGTGCCCCATCTGTCCCCGCTGATGAACGTGATGATCGGCGCCGCCAAGGACGCGGCCAAGGTCCTGCGGCGCGACTTCTACGAGGTCGAGGCCCTGCAGGTCAGGCGGAAGGGCGCCGCGGACTTCGTCTCCAAGGCCGACATTGCCGCTGAGAACGCGATCAAGGCGGCCCTGACCAAGGCGCGGCCGAAATACGGGATGATCCTCGAGGAGCAGGGCGAGATCGAAGGCTCCGACAACTCCAACCGCTGGATCGTGGACCCCCTCGACGGGACCACCAACTTCCTCCACGGCATGCCGCAGTTCTGCATCTCGATCGGGCTCGAGCGTGACCGGGAACCCTATGCCGGCGTGGTGTTCGCGCCGATCCTCGATGAGATGTACTACGCGGAGAAGGGTCAGGGCGCCTATCTCAACGACCAGCGCCTGAGGGTGTCGGGCCGTGAGGACGTCACCGAGGCTCTGGTGGGCTGCGGCCTGCCCTTCAAGGGCAAGCCGGGCCGCGAGCAGGCCCTGGTCGAGACCGACAGGGTGCTCGCCGAAACGGCCGGGGTCAGGCGCTTCGGCTCCGCGGCCTACGACCTCTGCATGACCGCATCGGGGCGGCTCGACGCCTATTGGGAACGCGGACTGAACCCGTGGGACGTGACCGCGGGTATCGTGATCTGTCGCGAGGCGGGAGGTCAGGTATCGACCATCGAGGACGACAACGGTCGGCCCCATCTCGACAAGAGCATCCTGGCGACGAACCACCAGCTTCATGTCAAGATGCGGAAGATCCTCCTCGGGCAGAAGAAATAGGTTCCGCGCCGCCCTCAGCCCTCACCGAGAAGGGCCTTGAGGCGGCAGAGCGCCGCATGGGCTTCCCGGGGGCTGAGATCGTCGGGATCGATCCCGGAAAGCTCGTCCCTGAGCCGGTCGCCGGGTTCCTCTTCCCGCGGCGGCGAGGCCGCGAAGAGCGGAAGATCGGAAACGAGGCCGCCGACCGGCGCCTGCGCCTCGAGAAGCGAGAGGAGCTGCTGCGCCCTCGTGACCACGGGATCGGGAAGCCCGGCCAGCCGCGCCACCGCCACGCCGTAGGACCGGTCGGCGGCGCCCGGCTTGACCTCGTGGAGGAAGACGACCTGCCCCCGCCATTCCCGCACGCTCATCGCGACGGCCGTAAGGCGGGGCAGCTCTTCGGCGAGCCGGGTCAGCTCATGGTAATGGGTGGCAAAAAGCCCGCGGCACCGGCATTCCGTATGAAGATGTTCGAGACTGGCCCAGGCGATCGAGAGGCCGTCATAGGTGGCCGTCCCCCTGCCCACCTCGTCGAGGATGACAAGACTGCGTTCCGTGGCCTGATGGAGGATCGAAGCGGTTTCGACCATCTCCACCATGAAAGTGGAGCGGCCCCGCGCAAGGTCGTCCGAGGCGCCGACCCGGCTGAAGAGCCTGTCGACGATCCCGAAATGGGCGTGTTTCGCCGGCACGAAGCCGCCGGCCTGACCAAGGACCGCAATCAGGGCGTTCTGCCTCAGATAGGTCGACTTGCCAGCCATGTTGGGACCGGTGACGAGCTCGATCCGTGCGTCTTCGCCTTCGGACAGCCGGCAGTCATTGGGCACGAAAGGCTTGCCGTCGGCCTTCACCGCCCGCTCGACCACCGGATGCCGACCGGCCTCGATGCAGAACCTGCGCGACCCGTCAATGCGTGGGCGGACGTAATCGTCCCGGTCCGCAAGATCGGCGAAGCCCGCAAGAACGTCCAGCTCCGCGAGGGCGTCGGCTATCTCCGCGAGCGGCGCGGCCAGCGCTTTGACCGCTGCGCAGAGCGTATCGAAGACCGCCCTCTCGCGTTCCTCGATCAGGCCCTCAGCCGCGAGGATCTCCCGGTTCAGGCGACCGAGCTCCTCGGTCATGAACCGCGCCCCGGAAGTCAGCGTACGCCGCTGCGTGAACCCTTCGCAGGCCGCCAGCCTGTCGGCGTGGGCCTTTCCGATCTCGACGCAGTAGCCGAGCGTCTTGTCGTGCTTGATCCTCAGGGTCTTGAGGCCGGTATCGTCGCGGTAGCGGCTCTCCTGGCTGGCCAGGACCTCGCGTCCGTTCGTCCGTAGGCTGCGGGCCCGGTCGAGTTCGGGATCGAAGCCCGCGCGGACGAAACCGCCCTCCCCCCTTCGGGCCGGCAGGTCCTCACCGAGGGCCGTCGCGAGCCGGTGGCCGAGTGCCTCCGCCTCGCCGCCGGTGAAGACATCGGCCTTCATCGCGAGGATCGGGGGCAGCGGCTCTTCGCGGCCGAGAAGCTGCGCGACGGAGAGGCCCGCCTCTACCGCATCGCGGACGGCGCCGAGATCGGCGGGACTTCCCCGGTCGAGGGCGAGCCGGGAGATGGCCCGGGCGAGATCCGGCGCGCCTTTCAGCCGGTCCCGCAGCGCTTCGCGCAGCCGGTGATCGAGAAGCAGCGCTTCGACGCCGTCATGGCGGGCGGAAATCTCCTCGGGATCGAGAAGCGGCGCGGACAGCCACGCCATCAGGCGGCGGCCACCGGCCGCGGTGACCGTCCGGCTCACCGCCGCGAGCAGCGAGCCTTTCCGGCCGCCATTCTGGCCTTCGGTGATCTCGAGGGAACGGCGGGTCGCCTCGTCGATCAGCATGGCCCGCTGCGACAGCCCGACCAGGGGCGGCCTGAAGGCGGGCATCTGGCCGACCTGCGTCAGCGCGACATAGCCGAAGAGCCCGCCAAGGGCCCTGAGCGCGCAGGGATCGGACAGGCCGAGCCCCTCCGGCTCGCCGACGCCATAGGTCTCGCAGATCCGGTCCTTCGCCGAGGACATCTCGAAGCCGCGCCTGTCGAAGGGGGTGACCTGGAGATCCCCGAAACCATCCGCAGCCTCGCCTTCGGGAATCACGAGCTCCTTCAGGTTGAGAGCCGCCAGCAGGTCCCGTGCCCGCCCGGCCGGACCGGTATCGACGCTCACCTCTCCGGAGGAAAGATCGGCCGCGGCGACCGCAGCGGTCTCCCCGCCGATGACGAGAGCCGCGATATGGCTCGGGGCGCCGGGATCGAGCAGGGCTTCCTCGGTCAGTGTGCCCGGGGTCACGAAACGGACGATCTGCCGCTCGACGACGGATTTCGAACCCCGCTTCTTCGCCTCGGCGGGGTCTTCCGTCTGCTCGCAGATGGCGACGGTGAAACCTCCCCGCACGAGCTTGGCGAGATAGGCATCGCGGGCATGGACCGGCACGCCGCACATGGGAATGTCCTCGCCGGCATGCTGGCCGCGTTTCGTCAGCGTGATGTTGAGGGCAGCGGCTGCCTTTTCCGCATCGGCGAAAAACAGCTCGTAAAAATCGCCCATCCGATAGAAAAGGAGGGCCTGTCCGGCTTCGGCCTTGATCCGGTGGTACTGCGCCATCATCGGGGTCAGCTTGGCCGCCACCTTCGGAGGATGATCGGGTGTCGCGTTCATCGCTTGTCTCCTCGGGTTCGGGGCAGACGGACAGTGCCTTGCCCGGCTACAGGACTGCGGATGGCCGGACGGTGCCGGTGGAGCTTCGCCGGCACCCGAGGGCCCGGCGCTTCATCCTACGAGTCGGGCGCGGCGTCATAAAGCTGACGATTCCCACAAAGGCCAAGGCCGCCGACGCGGTCTCGTGGATGGCCAGGGAGGCACGCTTCATCGAAGCGCAACTGGCGCGCGAAGCCGCGGCCGTGCCCTTCGCCTTCGGAGCGGTCATCCCGGTTCTCGGTTCGGACCGGGTCATCGTCGAGGGCGGCCCGCGCGGCGGACGCCTCCTTTGCGACCGGATCGAGGTCCGCGACCCCGCCCAGGCCCCGCGCCTGATTCGCGCGGCGGTGCTCGAAGCGGTGCGCGAGGAGACTTGCGGTTACTGGGACCGCCTCAGGGTGCCCCACGCGCAGGTATCGGTGAGGGAAATGCGGAGCCGGTGGGGCTCCTGCGGCTCCGACGGGCGGACGGTCTTCCAGTGGCGTCTCGGGTTCGCGCCCTATGATGTCCTCCGCTACGTGGCGGCGCACGAAGCGGCCCACCGCAGGGTGATGGATCACAGCCCGCGCTTCTGGGCCGAGGTCGAAGCCCTGATGCCGGACCATGAACCCCACCGCCAGTGGCTGCGGAAGCATGGCGAGAGCCTCTTCCGCTATGGCCGGCGGGACTGACGGCCAGCGACGAAAAAGGCCGGCGCGAGGCCGGCCTTTCCCGTTCGGATCAGACCTGGATCAGAAGTCGAATTCGACTTCTGTACGGCGGTTGAGCGGCTCGCGAACGCCGTCCGCGGTCGGCTTGGCGAGGTTGCTTTCACCCAGGGCACGGACGCGGATCTTGCCCTGCGGCACGCCGTAATTGACGAGCGCGTTGCGGACGACTTCCGCGCGGCGGGCCGACAGGCGCTGGTTGTAGGAGGCCGAACCGGAGGTGTCGGTGTTGCCGGAAACCAGGACCTCGATCAGATCGACGGTCTCCGCTTCCTGGGCACGGCGGCGCAGGATGGCGTCGGCCTGGTCGGTCAGCTCTGCGCGGTCGAACTCGAAATAGACCACGGTGCGCAGTTCGGCGGCCGTCAGCTGGTCTTCCTCAGCTGCGGTCGGGCAAGGCGTGCCCATCGCCACGACACTGCCGTCGAAGCAGGTCTTGGTCTGCGGCTGGGGCTGCGGACGGGGCTGTGCGACCGGGGCCGGTGCGGCGACCGGAGCACCGAAGTCGAACCGGAGGGCGGCGCGGACTTCGTGGTTGGAGTATTCGCCGCTGACCGGGGCGCTGACATTGTTGATGTCGGCGTCGAAGTCGAACTCACCGGTCTGGATGTAGCGGTAGCCGACGTCCAGGTCGATGCGGTCGGTCACGGCGAAGCTGGCGCCAGCAAGACCCTGAACCGCGGTGACGGTGTCTTCGTCATCGAGCGAAACGCGATAGCCGTTGGCGACGAGCGATTGCGCGTTCGGGAAGGCACCGGGGTTCACGATGTCGCTGTTGTCAGCTTCGAGGTTGAAGACCGCCACACCGAAGCCGACGCCGAGATAGGGGCGCAGGCGGGCGTCGCCGAAGTCCTTGATGATGTTCACCATGCCGGTGAACAGGCCGACGTCGCCGACATTGTCGCCGGGGAAGCCGCCGAAGCCGCCATTGGGCTCAAACGAATCGATGTCCTGCGAGCGGAAGCTGGTCTCGATCTCGCCGCGGAACCCGCCATTGAGGTACTTGCCGAGGGCGGCGTAGTAGGCCGGGCCGGTCTGCGTGTCGATCGAGCTGTCGAACGGCGCCGGGACGACCGCGCCATCGCTCTCGAAGTCATTGTCCTCCGCACCGAAGGCAGCGCCGATACCGACAGAACCGTAGTAGCCTTCTTTTTCCATCGTCTGTGCGGACGCAGTGCCGATGGCGAGCGTCGCGACCGAGGCGGCAAGAAGAAGTCGATTGATCATAAAGGGATCCCCTCCGAGATACTGAATAAGACGGGTTGTGGTTCGTCTAAGCGGAAAATGGACGGCTTGGTTCCGCTGACCAACGATCTTAGGCAGTCAGGCTGCGAACAGTGGCAACCTGTTGCTGAAAGAACGCATTTTAGCGTTCAGAGATGAACGGTGTTAACCCCGGGCTGCTCGCGGTGGAGCCACGCCTTCAGCTTGCCGATCGCCTGCTTCTCGATCTGGCGGACCCGCTCCTTGGAGAGGCCGAGGTCGATCCCGAGCTGCGAAAGGGTCACTTTTTCCTCACCGAAGAAACGGCGGTCGATGATCCGCCGTTCGCGGTCCGTCAGGCTGCCCATGGCCTGGCCGATCCAGTGGCGACGGCGTTCGAGATCGATGTCCTGCTCGACGGAAAGATCGGGGGTGTCACGTTCGTCCGGGATCATCTCCTGACGCTCGGTGTCGCCTTCCTCGTTGAAGGTGGCGTTGAGGGACATGTCCCTGCGGCCAAGGCGCGAGGTCATGAATTCGATGTCGTCGCCGGTGACGTTGAACTTCTTGGCCACCTGGTCGCGCGCGATGGGAGCGGCGCTGTCGACCTCCTCGATCATCGCGCGGATCCGCGAGAGATTGAAGAAGATGGTCTTGTGGGCCGATTTCGAACCGATCCTGACGATCGACCAGTTGCGCAGCACGTAGTCCTGCATCGACGCACGGATCCACCAGCCCGCATAGGTGCAGAACCTGACCTCCCGGTCGCAGTCGAAACGCTTCGCCGCCTCGAGAAGGCCGATCGCGCCTTCCTGGATGAGGTCGGCCAGCGGCAGGCCATAGCCCTTGAACTTGATGGCGGTGGAGACGGCCATCCGCATGTGCGCTTCGGTCAGCTCGCCGAGCGCGCGCTCGTCTCCGTCCTCGCACCACGCCTTCGTGAGCTCGCGCTCGCGTTCGATGGTCAGGATGGGCGCCGACATCGCCCGGCGTATGGTGTCGCGAACAAAGTCGCGGCTCTTTTCGTCGTGATGCATTCCAGACCTCCCACCGCATCGCCCCGCGAGCCCCGCGAGACTGGTCACGAACCCGCTAGTCCGCACACAGGTTCCGGCCACAAAGAAGTTTTTTGATCAAGCTTGCAGAGCAGACGTGACCCGGCGCGAAAAACGACTAAGGGGGCCGCGCGAATTCAGAACTCAAGAACGACAGGAGAAACGCGATGAGGATCGGCGTCCCCAAGGAAATCAAGACCCGGGAATTTCGGGTCGGCATGACGCCGGCGAGCGTCCGCGAGGCCGTCAGGCTGGGTCATGACGTCGTGGTCGAAACCGATGCCGGCGTCGGTATCGACCTCAGCAACGAGGACTACGAGGCGGCCGGTGCCACCATCGTCGACAGCGCGCAGAAGGCCTTCGACGCCGACCTGATCGTCAAGGTCAAGGAACCGCAGCTGAACGAGTGCGCCATGCTGCACGAGGGCCAGACCCTGTTCACCTACCTGCACCTCGCGGCGGACAAGCCGCAGGCCGAGGCTCTCCTCAAGTCGGGCTGTACGGCGATCGCCTACGAGACGGTCACCGGCAACCATGGCGGCCTGCCGCTCCTGCGTCCGATGTCGGAGGTTGCGGGCCGCATGTCGGTGCAGGTCGGTGCCTGGGCACTCGAGAAGAGCCAGGGAGGCCGCGGTGTTCTCCTGGGCGGCGTTCCGGGCGTCTCGGCGGCGAACGTGGTCATCCTCGGCGGCGGTGTCTCGGGCTTCAACGCGGCCCAGATGGCGGTGGGTGCCCATGCCGACGTCGAGCTCTTCGACGTCAACCTCGCCCGCCTCGAGGAACTCGACGCGCTCTTCAAGAACCAGGTCCAGACGGTCTTCTCGAACCCCACGGCGGTCTACGAAGCGATCTGCCGCGCCGACCTCGTCATCGGCGCCGTCCTCGTGCCCGGCGGGAAGGCCCCCCACCTGGTGAGCCGGGACATGCTCAAGGACATGAAGAAGGGCGCGGTGCTGGTGGACATCGCCATCGACCAGGGCGGGTGCTTCGAGACCTCGAAGGCCACGAGCCATGACGACCCGATCTACGAGGTGGACGGCGTCGTTCACTACTGCGTGGCGAACATGCCGGGCGCGGTGCCGCGGACCTCGACCTTCGCGCTGAACAACGTCACCCTTCCCCACACGCTGAACATTGCCAACAACGGCGCAGTCGAGGCGATGCGGCGGGACCCGCACCTGCTCAAGGGGCTCAACGTCATGGGCGGGAAGATCACCTACAAGGCCGTGGCCGACGATCTCGACCTCGACTACGCGCCTGCGGAAAGCTTCCTCTGACGAGGCGGGTACACGGCGGGCCGGATCGGGCTGGCCGTGTGCTTTGACGCCGCACGGGGGCGGCGTTAGAGGGCTCCCATGCCTCTCGACACCTTCCAGACAAGCCTCGCCGCCCTCAACGGCCGCGGCGAGACCATGACCGAACGGACCCTTGCGTGGTCCGCGATCAATTCCGGCACCGGCAATCTCGACGGCCTCGCCCGCATGGCAGAGGAAGTGGGTTCCGCCTTCACCGAAGCCGGCTTCACCGCGACGAGAGTTCCGCCCGAACCGGTGAGCCTCGTCGATGACAAGGGCGAAGAGGTCGACGTGACACGGGGCGAGGCGTGCCTCTTCGAGGTCAATCCGAATGCGGAACGGCGCATCCTGATGACCGGGCACCTCGACACGGTCTTCCCGAAAGAGTCCCACTTCCAGAAGCCTGTTGTGCGCGAGGACGGCAGCCTGCACGGCCCCGGCGTCGCCGACATGAAGGGCGGGATCAACATCATGCTGGAGGCGGCCCGGGCCTTCCTCGCATCGCCCTATGGCGACAGGATCGGCATCGACGTCGTTCTGAACGCGGACGAGGAAACGGGCAGCCATGCCTCCGCGAAGCTCCTCGCGGAGCGCGCGAAGCTTGCCGATATCGGCATGGTCTACGAGCCCGCCCTGCCCGACGGGACCCTCGCGGGAGCGAGGGCCGGGTCCGGCCACTACACCTTCACGGTCGAGGGGCTCGCGGCCCATGCCGGGCGCGAGTTCGACAAGGGGCGCAATGCGATCCTCGGCGCGGCGCGGCTCATGCTCGCCGTCGACGAGCTGAACGGCAGGCGTGACGGCGCGACGATCAACATGGGCGTCATCAAGGGCGGCACCGCGACGAACGTCGTCCCCGATACCTGTGTCGTCAGGATTAACGTCCGTGCACGGAGCGCGGAAGACCTCCAATGGGTGGATGACGAGATCAGGCGCGTGCACCGCGAGGCGTCGATCGGGGAAGGCATCACCGCCAGCCTCCACGGCGGCATCCACCGGCCGGTCAAGGAAATGAAGGGCGGTACGGCCGCCCTCTTCGATCTGGTCAAGCGGGCGGGCCGCGACCTCAATATCGGCATCGACTGGAAACCCACGGGTGGCTGCTGCGATGGCAACAACCTCGCAGCCGCCGGGCTTCCCAATGTCGACACCCTGGGCGTCGTCGGCGGGGCCATCCATTCGGACAAGGAATATGCGTTCCCCGACAGCTTCGAGCCACGGGCGAAGCTGTCGCTCCTCATCATGCTGATGCTCGCGAGCGGTGAAGCGGAATGGCCCGAGCGCCTGGCCGGTGGCGTCCAGTGAACATGATCGTCAGGACCGCCACAGAGGCCGATATCGACGGGCTTCAGGAGCTTGCCAAAAGCGCCGGGCGCGGCATGACCACCGTGCCCACCAGCCGTGAAGCCATCGCGGCGCGGGTGGCGCAGTCGCAGGGCGCCCTCGCCCACAACGACCGGGCGGGGCCCAAGGACATCTTCTTCTTCGTCCTCGAGAGCGACGGCCGGATCGAAGGCATGGCCTCGATCTTCCCGGCCCTCGGCGAAGACCGGCCGTTCTATTCCTACCGGGTCAGCAACGTGGCGGCGGCAGCCCCCGAACTCGACGTGCGGGCGGAGTCGGGCATTCTCTATCTCTGCAACGACTTTCACGGCTACAGCGAGATCGGCACCCTTCTGGTCTCGAAGGCAATGCGGGGCACCGGGGCGGGACGGCTCCTCTCCCTCAGCCGCTTTCTTTTCATGAAGTCGATCGAGACGCGGCTCTCGCCGAACGTGATGGCGGAAATCCGCGGGCATTTCGACGAGGACGACAACAGTGCGTTCTGGGACGCGGTGGCGTCTAAATTCTTCCACATGAGCTTCGAGGAAGCGGACCGGCGCTCGGCGCATGATTTCCGTTTCATCGCGGACCTGATGCCGAAATTCCCGATCTACACGACCCTTCTGCCAGCCGAGGCCCAGCGGGTCATCGGCATGCCGCACAAGGACTCGGCGCCCGCGATGAACATGCTGATGAACGAAGGCTTCGGATACACGAACTGTGTCGATATCTTCGACGCAGGCCCGAGCCTCGAAGCCCCTCTCAACCAGATCCGCACGGTGCGCGAGGCGCAGAAGACGACGGTCCGCATTCAGGAGGCCGCACCGGCCGACACGGGCGACCGCTTCATCGTGGCGCTGCCCGAGGCGGCGCGCTTCCGCTGTTCGCTTTTTCACCGCGCGCCACGCGACGGCAGCCTGTTCCTGACCCCGGCGGAGGCGGACAGCCTCGGGGTCGCATCCGGAGACCAGGTCCTGGTCTCGCCGCTCAAATCCTCGAGGAAACGCCCATGATCACGCTCAAGCAGTTCATCAACGGTCAGTGGCGGGACGGATCTGGCAGCAATCTCGAATCGATCTCTCCGTCATCGGACGAGGTCGTTGCGAAAGGGTCGATGGCGTCGCCGCAGGATGCCGACGACGCGGTGAGGGCGGCCGAAGAAGCTTTCGATGGCTGGCGCAAGACACCCTACGAGGACCGCAAGGCCATCATCGAGCGGTTCGCGGCCATCGCCGCGGAACGCAAGGACGAGATGGCCCGACTGATCGCGCAGGAAGCGGGCAAGGCCCTGTGGGACGCCGCCACCGAGGCGGGTGGGATCGCGGGCAAGGCGAAACTCGCCATCGCCTCCTACGAGGACAGGACCCCCACCCGGAGCAAGGAGCAGGGCGCTCTCAAGCTCAGGATCGCGCACAAGCCCCATGGCGTCATGGTCGTGATCGGGCCTTTCAACTTCCCCGGCCACCTGCCCAACGGGCAGATCATCCCGGCGCTTCTTGCGGGCAACACCGTCGTCTTCAAACCGTCCGAACAGACCCCGGCCGTGGGGCACCTGATGGCCGAATGGTGGAGCGAGGCGGGACTGCCTGCCGGGGTCCTGAACCTCGTCCAGGGCGCGCGCGAGGTTGCCGAAGCGCTGGTTTCCGACGGCGGGATCGATGGCGTCCTCTTCACCGGCGGCGTCCCGGCGGGCCGGGCGATCCACACGGCGCTGGCCGGCCGGCCGGACGTCATCGTCGCACTCGAGCTTGGCGGGAACAATCCGATCGTCGCCTGGGATATCGCCGATACGGAGGATGCGGCGCAGATCATCATAAGGTCCGCTTACATCACCAGCGGCCAGCGCTGCACCTGCGCACGGCGCCTCATCGTAGAGGAAGGCCCGAACGGCGACAGGATCGTCGAGGCCGTCAAGGCGGTGATCCCGCGCCTGCGGGTCGACGACCCGCTTTCCGATCCCGAGCCATTCATGGGGCCCCTCATCAGCAAGGCGAGCGCCGACAGGGCGCTTCGTTCGCAGGAGGAACTCCTGAGCGCGGGCGCCCGGGCGATCGTGCCCATGGAGCGGGGCGCCGCGGGCGGAGCCTATGTGACACCCGGCCTTCTCGACGTGACCGGCATGGCCGACGATCCGGACGAGGAAGTCTTCGCCCCGCTCCTCAAGGTCATCAGGGTGGGGAGTTTCGACGAGGCGCTCGACCGGGCGAACGACACGAGGTTCGGGCTGGCAGCGAGCCTCCTGTCGGACAGTGCCGAACTCTGGGAGCGGTTCGACGCGGAAATCCGCGCAGGGATCGTCAACTGGAACCGGCAGACCACGGGCGCGTCCGGCGCGATGCCATTCGGTGGGCCGGGGCTTTCGGGCAACCACCGCCCGGCCGGGGCCTATGCCGCCGACTTCTGCGCATGGCCGATGGCGAGCATGCTGGCTGAAGGACCGCTCAAGGACGATCAGGACATCAAGGGGCTCTCTTCGTGACCACGCGTGAAGTGAATTTCGACGGGCTTGTCGGCCCGACCCACAACTACGGTGGCCTCTCGCGCGGTAATATCGCGTCGATGAGCAACCGCGAGGCCGCCTCGAATCCGAAGGAGGCCGCGCTCCAAGGCCTTTCGAAGATGCGTGCCCTCGCCTCTCTGGGTTTCGCGCAAGGCTTCCTGCTGCCGCACGAGCGACCGCACCTGCCGACGCTCAGGGCCTTCGGTTTCACCGGCAGCGACGCCGATGTGGTGGCGAAGGCGGGGCGCGATGCGCCGCTCCTCCTGCGGAACGTCTGTTCGGCGTCGGCGATGTGGACTGCGAATGCCGCAACGGTCTCGCCGTCCGCCGATACCGCCGACCACAGGCTGCACCTGACGCCCGCGAACCTTGCCGCGATGTTCCACCGATCGATCGAGCATGTCTTCACGGAGCGGACCCTGCGGGCGGCGTTTCCGGAAGAACATTTTTCCGTCCACGCTGCGATCCCTGGCGGCGGGGACATGGGCGATGAAGGCGCCGCGAATCACGGGCGCCTCTGCGCGGACCACGGCGCGCCGGGCCTGCACCTTTTCACCTATGGCCGCTCCGCCTTCGACAAGGAGGTCCAGACGCGTTTCCCCGCGCGCCAGGCCCTCGAAGCCAGCGTCGCCATCGCGCGCCAGCACGGCCTCGCCGGGGAGCGGACGGTGTTCATGCGGCAGTCACCGGCGGCCATCGACGCGGGCGCCTTCCACAATGACGTGGTCGCCGTCGCCAACGGTCCCGCCCTCCTCTACCACGAAGAGGCCTATGCGGAGTTTCAGGCCGTCAAGGACGAGATCTTCCGCAAGGCGGACGCCATGGGCTTCAAACCCTTCTTCATCGAGGTTCCCAAGGACCGGGTCTCGCTGCAGGACGCGATCGGTTCCTACCTCTTCAACTCGCAGCTCCTGACCCGGCCCGAAGGCGGGATGATGCTGGTCCTGCCACTCGAAGCCCGAGAGAACGAGCGCACGCGGACATGGTGCGAGGATGCGGTCGCATCGAACGGGCCGATCAACCGGACCATGTTCATGGACCTCAGGCAGTCCATGCGCAATGGCGGGGGGCCCGCCTGCCTGCGCCTGCGCATCGCGCTGACGGAGGACGAACGTACCCGGATGCATCAGGGCTTCCTCCTCGACGACGCCAAGATCGGGGTTCTGGAGGACTGGGTGAAGAAGCACTACCGTGACCGTCTGTACACGTCGGACTTTGCCGATCCCCAGCTCCTGACGGAGGTGCAAGAAGCGCTTGACGAGCTGACCCGGATCGTCGGCTGCGGCGGCGTTTACGATTTTCAGCGCAATTGAAACCTCAAAGGGAGGTGACGCGGGCGGCGAAGCCCCGTAACACGGCGTCCTAGTTCCAGAATGAGGACAGCCGTGCCGCCGGAGTTGGACCGACAGCCCGCCAAGGTTGCGCCGAAACCGACGCGTCGACGCGGTACGGTCGCGCTTCCGGTCTTTCTCTTCCTCGCTGTCTCCGTTGCCCTTTTGGTCATCGGTTGCGTTCTGGAACTCTCCAACCAGGAGCAGGACGCAGCCGACGAGGCGCGCAACGCCGCCATCCTGATCGGCGAGAGGCTGGTCGAGGAGGACCTGACCCGGGTCGCCCTCGGGGACACCAAGACATCCGAAATCGAACGGCTGTTGCAGCGTTACGTCCCACAGGGCGGGACGGCATATTTCATTCCCGGGGATGCGGATGGCGCCATTTCCGCAGGGGACACGGGGGCGGTCCCCTTCAGCCCGGCGCTGCTCGAAGGCGAATCCCCCTTGGGAAAACGCCTTGCGATCCGCCCCCTTCCCGACGGCGCCGCTGTGGTGGCCGCGGCACCTGCGGCGGCACCCGTGGGCGTTCTTCTGCCCTATGCGGGCATGGCCCTCCTCCTCGTGCTCGGCAGCGTGCTGGTCATGCAGCGCGTCCAGTATTTCGCCGAGGAAGCCGTCCGCCTGCAAAAAGAGCGCGATGACGCTCTGTCGAGGCAGCACTCGATCGAAGCATCGGGAATCGCGATCTGGTCGGTGCAGGACGGCCTTCTGCACCTGCCGCGAGCCATCCGCGCTGAACTCGGTTTCGCGGGGCGCGACGTGGCCGTGCCGCTGCCGGATGTCCGGATGCTGTTCGACAGCATGGACGGTGCCCGGGCCGCGGCCTTTTTCGAGGGCGACTCGGCGCGGCGCGACGCACGTTTCTTGGCCCTTGACGCCGGGGGCCGGCGGCGCTCGCTCTATTTCAACACCCTCTGCAATCAGGGGCCCCGCTGGGGACTGGTGCTGGCGATTTCCGACGCGGCGCTCGACGACGGACGGTCATTGCAGCTGATCCAGCGGCTGCACGAAACCCTGGAGGCGATCCCCCAGGCCTTCCTCCACTGGGATCCCTATGGCCGCCTGGTGGCGTGGAACGACCAGTTCCGCGTCATCTTCGACGTGGCCGCGGACGATGTCAGGCAGGGGATGACCGTGGACGACCTCGCCGAAGTGTGCCGCATCGACCAGCGGTTCCTGCGCAACTATTTTGCCCCGCCCTCGGGTTCGCGGGCGGATGAAGAGGCCGTCTTCCCGGACGACCGCAGCCTGCGGATCATCCGGCACAGGACGATCGGCGACGGGTGGGTCTGCATCGGTCACGATATCACCGACGCCAAGGCCGAAGCGGAGGCCCGCGCCCGCAAGGAACGTGAGCTGCAGATGACCGTGGACATCCTGGAGCAGTCGCGCAGCGACCTCTTCGAGCTGAACGAACGCTTCGGCATCGAGAAGCAGCGGGCGGAGGACGCCAACCGGGCAAAGACCGAGTTCCTCGCCAATATCAGCCATGAGCTGCGCACACCGCTCAACGCCATCAACGGGTTCTCGGCACTGATGGAGTCCGAACTCTACGGGCCGCTCGGCCATGAAAAGTACCAGGAATATGTCGCCGACATCCATTCGAGCGGGAAGCATCTCCTTGCGCTGATCGATGACATTCTCGACCTTTCCAAGGTCGAGGCCGGGAAGATGGAGCTCAAGCTTGCCAACTTCGATCTCGAGAAGGTCATCGAGGAAAGCGTCAGGACCGTCGAGGCGCAGACCCGGGCGGGAGACATCCACCTGCATGCGGCGGTCGGGCATCTTCCCTCTGCCTACGCTGATGCGCGCGCAATCAAGCAGGTGATCCTCAACCTCCTGACGAATGCGGCGAAGTTCACCCCCCCGGGCGGAAGGATCACCATCACCGCCGTGGCCGATCTCGAAAGCGTCACGGTCCTCGTCGCGGACACCGGCGAAGGGATGGAGGCGGAGAACCTGCGCCGGCTCGGTACACCTTTCGTAACCTTCGGCAGTTCCCACAAACGGGATAAGCGCGGGACCGGGCTCGGGCTGGCATTGTCCAAATCTCTCCTCGAGGCACAGGACGCGATCCTCTGCATGGCGAGCGAAAAGGGGCGCGGCACCGTCGCGGCCATCACCCTGCCCCGCCGTCGCGGCGCGGTGGTAAGCCTGCCCGACATTCTCAACGGCAATGTCCATGTGCTGACCGAGCGTCGCGGTGGAGGCGAAAGCGGCTCGGCGGTTTCACTGGTCGCCGAATAGGCGCCGGTACCGGGCCTGTCAGGACGCAGCTCCCTTGGCCTCGTCCTTGTGCGGCAGCCCCATGTTCTTCTTGGCAGGAGCCTTGAGGGGCGGGAAGGCGATTCTCACACCGAGACCATAGGCCGAGGACGGAGCGAGGCTCCGTCCGCTCTCGTCATGAGGCAGGCCACGTCCGATGGAGAGTTGTCCCCCGTGCCGCCTGACGATCGCCGCGACCAGGGAGAGACCAAGGCCGTTGCCGGTGGTGGAACGGCTTCGCTCCAGCCTGACAAACCGCTGGACGATCCGCTCACGGTCCATCTCCGTGACCCCGGGTCCGTTGTCCATGACGGAAAGAAGGGCACCGCCCGAAGGCCGGGGGGCCACGGTCAGCTCGATCTTGGGCCTGATATGCCTGTCCTCGGGATGGCGCGCATATTTCATCGCGTTGTCTAGGAGGTTGGCGATGGCCTGGCTGATCAGCTCACGGCTACCCTGCACGAGGGGTGTGTCGTGGAGATCCGCGGTCAGCTCGAAACCGGCGTCGTCGGCCGCGGGGATGTAGAGTTCGAGCATTTCCTCCGCCACGGCCTTGACGTCGACGCTGCCTTCGAGAACGCCAGAGCCCGCTTCGATACGGGTGATCGACAACAGGGCATTGAAGGTCGCAAGGAGCCGTTCGACATCCGCGTGGGTACGCTGGAGTATGTCCATCTCCTCCGCGTCGAGATCGTCATCGGCCTCCTGCAGGACACTGTCGAGCCGCGCCTTGATCCGCGTCAGCGGCGAACGGAGGTCGTGGGCGATGTTGTCCGAGACCTGCCGCATGCCCATCATCAGCTGCTCGATCCGGTCCAGCATGAGGTTGATGTTCCGGGCCAGGCTGTCAAATTCGTCGCCGCTGCCCGCCAGGGGCAGGCGCCGGGTCAGGTCGCCTTCGGTGATCGCTTCCACGGTGCGGTTGATGCTGTCGAGACGGCGGATCAACGCCGTGCCGAGAATACCGCCCAGAACCACCGCCAGGAGCAGGGTGACGCCGATCACCCTCAGGACGATGTCCTGACGCATGTTGCGCAGCTGGTCGAGCTCGTCAATGTCCCGGGCGAGAAGGACGATCGCCCTCACCTCCCCGCCGCGGGGTCGTTCGTAGACCAACGTGCTGGTCAACCCGAGATAGCGGCGCGGCCTGGGGTTCTCGACCCCGAAGATCGGCCGCGGTGGCGTCCACGAGAATTCGAAAGGACCGTCCGCATCAAGAGCGGCGACGGGAACCCCCTGCAACGAGCCCGCGATCGGCTGGGCGGAGCGCTCGTCCTCGAGGAAGATCACGTAACGCGAGCTGATAGGCAGCTTCGTCCCCTCCGCCTCGTTGATCAGGGCTTCAAGCCCGCGCAGGCTCGGAGCGCCGTTCGCCATACTGACGAGTTCGAGCCGGGTGAGTTCGTCGCTCAGCTCCTCCTCGATACGGTCGAAGGCAGCGCCGATCGTGCTCTCGTAGACGATGAAACCGAGAAGGCTGAAACCGAAGACGAAGAGGGCGGCACCGAAGATGATGTAGCGGAACGCACTGGTGCGCAGGACCTGAAAGAACGGTTTCCTGCGGAAACCGCCCTGGTCCTCGTCATCGAGTACGTTCGAAAATCCGGCCTGCCCCCCGCCGTCGGCCACGGGCCTAGCCCTCGTCGGTGAGGGTGTAGCCTGCGCCGCGGACGGTCTTCAGGAGGGGTTTGTCGAACCCCTTGTCAATCTTGGCTCGCAGGCGGCTGATGTGAACATCGATGACGTTCGTCTGCGGATCGAAGTGATACTCCCAGACATTCTCGAGAAGCATCGTCCGCGTCACCACCTGACCGGCGTGCCTCAGCAGATACTCCAGAAGCCGGAACTCGCGCGGTTGCAGGTCGATCTTCTTGCCGCCGCGCCGGACCGTCCGGGCAAGGATGTCCATTTCGAGGTCGGCCACCGAAAAGGTGGTCTGGATATTGGTCGGGCCACGGCGCCTGCCGAGGGCCTCGACCCGCGCGATCAGCTCCTGCAGCTCATAGGGCTTGACGAGATAGTCGTCGCCGCCGGCCTTGAGGCCGGCGACCCTGTCATCCACCTCACCGAGCGCGGAGAGAAAGAGAGCGGGCGTCTCGTCGCCTTCCGACCTGCGCTCCTCGAGGAGCGTCAGGCCGTCCTTGTGCGGAAGCATGCGGTCGATGACGTATGCGTCATACCCGCCAGAGGTGGCCATCGACTTGCCGACACCGCCGTCCAGTGCATGATCGACGGCATGGCCGGCCTGCCGCAGCCCCTTCACCATGAAGGTGGCTGCATCGGCGTCGTCTTCAATCACCAGGATCCGCATATCTCGCTCCCTCTCTTCGTTCTCAGCTCTTGATCGGCAGCGCGCGGAAATCGAAGCCCTGCCGTGTCTGCACACGGAGGAGAATGGCCTCCTTGTCGCGTTTCTGCGCAGCCTCGACCGCGCGCTCGATATCGCGCGGGGTCGTCACTTTCTGGTAGTCCGCCTCGGTGATGATCATGCCGGGCAGGATGCCGGCCGAAGCAGCCTCGCTGTCACGGTCGACGTCCGCCACCAGCACGCCCTCGATATCGTCCTCGAGGCCCAGCCTGCGGCGGGCGCTGTCGTCGAGAGCCCGGAAGCTCACACCGAGATGCTCGGTCATCTCCTCGTCATTGTCGTTCTGGGGGGCGATGCCCATGGCGAGGTTCTGCGGATCGCGCTTGGCGAGCTCAACGCGGAAATTCCGCTCTCTGCCCTCACGGAACGCTTTCACCCGCACCTTCTCGCCCGGAGGCAGGTTGCCAACGCGGCGGGTCAGGTCGGTCGAGCTGTTGATCTGGTCACCGTTCAGCTCGAGGATGATGTCCCCGGCCTGGAGGCCCGCCTCTTCGGCAGGGCTGCCGTCGGTCACGTTCGCCACGAGCGCGCCGCTGCGCCCCTCGAGGCCGACCGCTTCGAGGATCTGCTGTTCGGGATCACGCACGCTGACGCCGAGGAAACCACGCGTCACCTGGCCCTTGTCGATGATCTGCCGCACCACGTCGGAGGCCACTTCGGCCGGGATGGCGAGACCGATGCCGGCATTGACGCCGGTGGGCGAGATGATCGCCGTGTTCACGCCGATGACGTTGCCGTTGACGTCAAAGGTCGGGCCGCCGGAATTGCCCCGGTTGATGGAGGCGTCGATCTGGATGAAATCGGCATATTGCTGCTCACGCCGGTCCCCGCCGATCGCGGAGACGATGCCCGAGGTCACGGTGCCGCCAAGACCGAAGGGGTTGCCCACGGCAAGCACGAAGTCGCCCACGCGGATATCGGCGTTCGGGTCGAAGGTGACGTAACGCTGTTCCTTGTTCGGCTTCACCTTGAGGACAGCGAGATCGGTCTCCGGATCGGTGCCGACGAGTTCGGCCATGACCTCTTCGCCGGTGTTGAGCACGACGGTGATCTCGTCCGCCCCCTCGATGACGTGATTGTTGGTCACGATGTGGCCGTTGTCATCGACGAAGAAGCCCGAACCTTCGCCCGTGGCCCGGCGGCGGCTGCCTTCGTCGAGGCCGCCGAAGCGGTCCCGCAGGCCGGGCAGAAGGCGCTCGAGCTCTTCGGGCAGGTCGCTGAAGGCGTCGTTCGTGACCTCGCGGGAGGTGCGGATCGACACCACGGCCGGGCTGACCTTCTCGACGAGGTCGGCGAAGCTCAGCTGCCGCAGCAGCGGTGCGTTGGAATTGGTCAGGCCCTCGAGCTCGACACTTTGCTGCGCCGCGAAGGAATGGGGGGCGATCATCATCGTCCCGCCGCTGACGGCGCCGATTGCAAACAACGAGACGGCGGCGAGAGCGGATTTGGAAGTCGATCGTTTCATCGGTTTCAACATCTCCAGCAGAAAATAGCGTAACGAACAGGTAGGCACGCTCCCGTGAGGACAGAACTTAAACACTGGAAAGCGTGCATCATCAGCCGGCAGCAGCCAGATCCGCGTCCTCCTCGGGATCCCAACGCTTCATAAAGGCTTGAAGTTCGGCATCAGGCTCCCCGGGAAGGGCAATCCTGACCTTTGCGAAGAGGTCGCCATACTCGCCCGTCCGCGAGATCTTGAGGCCCTTGCCGCGCAGGCGGAAGGACCGGCCCGAACTCGTATGGGCGGGGATCTTGATGGTTGCCCTGCCGGTAAGGGTGGGAACTTCGATGGTTCCGCCAAGGACGGCGGTCTTGAGGGGAAGATCCACCTCGGTGGTGACATTGTCCCCGTCGATGCTGAAGCGGCTGTTGGACGGCACGCTGACTTCAACGAAAAGATCGCCCGCGGGGCCGCCATGGATGCCTGGTTGTCCCTTGCCGCGCAGCCGGAGCGTCTGGCCGTCGCGCAGGCCCTCGGGGATGTTGACGTCGACTGTCTTCCCATCGGGGAGGGTGACGCGCTTTGTCGAACCGTTCGCCGCATCGAGGAAATTGACCGTCAGGCGGGTGCGGACGTCACGGCCCTTCGCAGCCCTCGGCTGCGCCCGGGGGCCCGCCTCGCCCCTGCCGAAGAAATCCGAGAAGATATCGGAGAAATCCTCCCCGAAATTCCCGCTGCGCCCGGGGCGGGCGCGCTTTCTGAAGCGTTCTGCGGCTTCGGCCGGATCGACCCCCTGGAACGGTCCGCCCTGCCCGAAGACGCCCCGCTCGTTGCCGTCGGCGTCGATCTCGCCGCGGTCGAAGCGCTTGCGCTTGGCCTCGTCCCCGATGATCTCGAACGCGGCGGTGGCAGCCTTGAACTTGTCCTCGGCCGCCTTGTCGCCAGGATTGCGGTCGGGATGGTACTGTTTGGCAAGCTTGCGGTACGCGCTGCGGATCTCGTCCTGCGACGCCTGACGGCCCACGCCCAACACCACGTAAGGGTCCTTGGCCAAATCGCCTCCTTGTTCCTCGACCTGAACGGCTTCGACCTGTCCATGTTTATCGGCGCAAGAGGCTTTTCAACCGTTTCGCAGGAGAGTTCAAAGCCGAAGAACTGCGGTGCGCCCGGCTCCGAAGATTTCCGAGAGCTGGGCGACCTCCACCGAAGCAGCCTCTGGCTGGGGGACCGGCACCTCCCGACGGGCGGTTTCCAAGCTTTCCAGCACCCCGCCGGCAGCGTCCCTGATGGTGACCAGATAGCGCTCCCGTGCCTCGCCCAGGGGAATGTCGCCGCCGTTCCAGCGGTCGCCGCCCACCCGCGAGCGCCTCATCCAGCGAAGTTTTCTCCCGCCGCCATCGCGCTGCTCGCGAAGATGGACGGGGGCGAGTGGACGAAGGCCGACGCCTTCCGCGACGGCACGGGCCGTGACGAAGGGGAAGGCTCCGGGCTCGGTGCCGGCCGGACCTGACTGAAGTGTCAGTGTCTCTCCGAGCCGGGAAAGCGGAACCGGGAACGCTTCCGCCGACTTGAGGAACACCACCCGCGCACCGGCCCCGGCGCCGGCCCGGGCTTCTTCCTCGGTACCGAAGCGGCCCCGCAGGAGGTTCGACAGGGTCCACGAGCCGTCGTCTTCGAGCCTCGCGACCGAGAACTGGAGGATTTCCGAGGCCCCTGTTTCCGCCTCGACGGCGAGGCTGTGACGTCCCGCGAGGATATCGCTTTCGGGCAGGCTCGAAAGCGAACCCGACGGCAGGCTGAGACGCAGTCTCGATGCCCTGTCCCAGCGCCCCGTGATACCCGGGCGCAAAGGCGCGGTGAGCCGCCCCATCAGGCTCTGCCGATCGAGGAGGGCGAGGCGGTCCCCTTCGGGTCCGGTGCCGGCATGGACGGCGACACCTTCGGGCCATGGCTCCGCGAACGCCGCGAAATGAAGGGCGGGGACGGGGCCGTTCTCGTCGAGGAGGGGAAGGTCGAGCACCGCGAAGGCGACGGGGCCGTAGGTCACCGGCCTCTCCCCGAGGCCCGCTCCCCCGGGCAGGCTGCGGTAGCCTGCCGCGAAGACGGAAGGGTGCGTCCCGACCGTCAGCAGGCTGCGCTCGCCAAGGCCGGTCGCGCTGACCACGCGGAGCGTCTTCGGCTGCCCCTCCACGGGGACGGTGACCACGCTGCCCGGACCGATGCCGTCAGCGGTTTCGGGGAGCGAGAAGCGGACCTCCTCACCGATCAGCCGGCTTTCGGCGAGGAGGCAGGCCAGCTTCGATCGCGCTTCCCCTTCATCCATCACCACGGCGGAGGACAGCCTTTCGGTCCGGACGGTTGTCCTGCTCTCGTCCCGGGCCTCGGTGGTCTGGATTCCGTAATCCGGGAACTCGTCCGTGTAGGTTAGGGAAAGTGCGCTCGGCAGCTCTTCGTCCTGCGCCCTTCGGTGATCGACGGGTGCCCCCTCGGCTGCGACGAGATCGCCATCGCCAAGGGTGGCCCGCCCCTCCCCCCGTCGGGGTTCGACATGGAGGACACCGCCTCTCGACACCGCATCGAGCTGGTAGAGATCAAGGAGAGGTTCGAGGCTCTCCCGCGCGCGTTCGGGTCCTGGGAGGTGGAGCCCGGTGACGAGCTCCGTGCAGGAGGACGCATCGACCGGACCGAGCCCGGCCTCGCGGCACAACCGCTCGATGATCACTCCGAGCGGGAGCCTGCCCGCCCGGCCGTTCAGCCAGTGACCCGTGACCCAGTTCGGCCCGTCCGCCCAGACCTCGCCCAGGAGCGGGAACTCCGGGTAGGGACGGGCGTCCCAGGCATAGACGTAGAGGCCGCCGGGATCGACCATCGGCCTTCCGTCCACCGAGCTGAAGGGGTTGTCGCCGTCGCCTGTCCAGTAGCGGTGCTGCGCCTCGAGGCAGGCCCGCTGTGCGGCATCGTCCCTGTTCCCCGTCGAGAAATGGGGCGGCGCGCTTTCGGAGGATTTGGGATCGACAAAGACATTCGGCTGGTTCGGGCCCTTGTCGATGGCGGGGCAACCGATCTCCGTGAAGACGAAGGGTTTGGTTTCGGGAACCCATGGGGTCGGCCCGTGCCTGACGCCGCCGATCCGCGGATGGTGGGCCTCCGACCAGAAACTCCAGAGATCCTTGACCCTGAACACCCAGGGCTCGCCGAAGGCACCGTCCTCGATCAGGGTCCTGGCCTGCGCCTCCCTGTCCGCATCGTTGCGGTAGTACCAGTCATAGCCCTCCCCGCCCTTGATACCGGAGGCGAGGTAGCCCTGGTCGTAATGGCTCGCGGCGAGTTCCGCGTCGGCATGGCCCGGGGTGTCACGCCAGTCACTCAGCGGCATGTAGTTGTCGATACCGACGAAACCGACCGATTGATCCGCCCAGAAATCGTCAAGCGGAAAGAAGAGATCGCCGTCCCCGGGCACGTAGGCCCCGTATTCGGTCCAGTCGGCGCCGTAGGAGACTTCCGTATCGGGAAGGATTTCCTTCACCTCACGGGCGAGGCTGACGAGCTCCTCGACCGCGGGGAAGGCATTCGCTTCGTCACGCAGCCGGGTGAGGCCCCTCAGCTCGGAGCCGACCAGGAAGCGCTCCACCCCGCCCGCTTCCCGGCAGAGAGCAGCATAGTGCAGGATCATCGGCCTGTAGCTTGCAAAGAACGCCGCGATCTCCGAACGGGCCGCGGCCGACCGATCAGCGGTGGACGTCATCCGCCCGCGCCACGGGAAGGCCGCCTGCTCCTGGCCTCCATAGGGATCGGGAAGGCCATTGCCCGGCACGATGTCTATCAGGATGAAGGGGTGGAACATCACCGAGAGTCCACGACCTTTCAGTTCCCTGATGGTCGCGAGGACGCTATGGTCGGAGGGGGTTCCTCCGTAGACCGGGCGGTTCTCGATCCGGTTGATGAGCCGGGCGTCGCCCCGCTCCCGGCCCGCAACGGACCAGGTTCGGGGTTCCGTGACCCTCTCCCGGGTCTCGACACCGGGCTCGATCCGGCATTCCCCGGCACGAAGATCGTCGCCGAACCAGCTCACCACGAGCGATGCCCGCCCGAGATTGGGGAAGACGGCCTCGAGGTGATCGAGGCTCGCTTCGAGATCGGTTTCTCCCGTGGAGGCATGGGCGTTGAGGGAGCGACTGACACCCTCCCCGGCGATAGAGAAGAGGGGCGCGGTCTCGTAGACCGCCTCACCGGAGCCGGGGATGATGGTCACCGCGCGCACCGCGTTTTCCAGGGCATGGGGGTCCTCGGACACGAGGGATCGCTCCACCTCGAAATTGAACTGGGGGACCCTCTGGCCGAAGGGGGCGAGGGGCAGGTCCTCGAAGACGATATAGGCGACCCCCCGGTAGGCGCAGGCATCCCCATCGGGACCTGACAGGAGAGGATCGGGCATCTGGTCTTCCGTGCCGTGATAGATCCTGACATCGTAGTCGTCGAGGCGGATAAGCCTGCCATCGGCCCAGACCCTGCCGATCCGCGTGATCGGGCCCTCGCAGAGCGCGATGGCGAGGGAGACCGAGTATCGGAATTCGGTGGTTTCGGTCTTCACGGAGCGTCTTGCGCCCTTTCCTCCGCGCCCGGACGTGACCGCCTCGCGCTCCTCCCTGACGGGCGAGGCCCAGATGACCTGCCCGCCCACGCGGCTGCGTCCATAGACCCGCGGCACACCGCCGCCCTCGCCGGCCGAGAGGACCCGGACCGCATCCAGGGCGGCTCCCGTCACCACCCTCTTCGCAGGCCCGAATACGAGGTTCGAGAACACGGTGCCCGCCTGCTGCGCGGCGATCTGGGCACCGATCCTGGGAAGCTGTGCGGCAAAGGTCTTGCCTGCGGTCTGGGCCGCGGTCGTGGCGATCTGTGTCATGGCATCTCCGGAATTGCGAAGGCGGCAGCGAGCGAGCGCAGCCAGGTGTCAGAGAGGCCCGTGACGATCACGCCCCGGCCCTCGAAGGCATGGATGAACCGCCCCTCGGGCAGGACGATGCCGCAATGGCTGACGGGCGCATGGCGGCGCAGACGGAACAGAACCACCGATCCCGTGGACGCTCCGGGCACCTCCAAAAGGCACCGGCGCGCGGCGGACAGGAGGGGCTCGCTTCCCGTCGGCAACCGCTTCGGGTAAGGCGGCGCGACCTCAGGCTCACGGCCGTGGAGCGCGCGGTAGACACCCCTGACAAGGCCAAGGCAGTCCGTGCCCTGACCCTTCACCGAAGCCTGGTGCCGGTAGGGCGTGCGAAGCCAGCTCATCGCTTCCGCAACGACCCTCGCTTCGAAAGGGCTCATTCGTCCTCTCCCGTGGCGACGGCAAGCACATCGAGGCCCGGGATCTCCGGAAACCCGCGAAAGTTGACCACATTCGCGAACCGGTCACGGCAGGTCTCGTAGCTCTTGTCGCAGCCCGCCGTGAGCCGAGCGGCGACAGGCAATTCGAGGCGCCGCGGCAAGGGCTGCCAGGGCTCGAGGATCATCGCGCCGTCCGTGGTGTGGCTGGCTGCACGGATCGCTCCCTTCATGCCGGCAAGGGGCCCCTCGGTCACGGTCAGCGTACCGCCATTGAAGATTTCTCCCGCGCCCCCCGAGGCGGCGGTGAACCGGATGCGCAGCCCATCGAGGCTCACGGCCATCCCGTCGCTGCGCAAGCTTCCGGTGAGGGCGACGCCGCAGCGGTTGTCGCCCAGGAACGCGTCGCAGCTTTTCTGGTAGGTCCGGCCGAGCATGGTGGAGAGCCTGTGGACGAGGCTCCTGAACTCCGAAACGACCCGGTCGCCCCGGCGTTCGACCTGCCCGAGGGTCCCCGCCGCAAGAAGCATCCGGGCGTCGACATTCTCCGTGTCCGCGCGCCAGATTTCGGCATCGGCCTGCGCGAAACGTCCGCGATCGAGGTCGGCCGCAGTGAAACCTTCCGGGTGGAGACCGGTCGCAATGAGGGCATGATCCGGGGCGAGGTCGGCCGACAGGTGCAGCTCGCCCAGCGTCATACCCGGGCTGGCCCTGAACACCGTCCCGCCGAACGCCATGTCGCGATCATGGTCGGTCAGGCCGATCTCGAACCCGTCGCGGCAGGTGATGCGGAGGGCATGCGCGGTCGCGGCGGACTGGCGCGACAGGCGCTCCCTGATCCAGCTTTCGGTCATGGAAGGCGAACCTCCACGAGGCTCAGGCCAGGGATCGAGGCACCATCGACCCCGTACTCGAAATCGAGCTCGTCCGTCTCGAAGCGGACAGGCACGTCGAAGAGAAAACCGGCCGTCACGCTCGCGCCCGCAGGCGGCGGGGCGGCGAAGGTGAGCCGGTCGCGATCGCCGGAAAGGGTATAGGCGCTCGCAGGGACCTCCGCTCCGTCGATGCCGACCGTCAGTGTCCCGGGACGGACGAGATCGATCCTCCTGTGGGCCACGCCATAGGCTTTTCTGAAACCGTATACGGTCTGTCCGCCGTCGCCGGCGCCGAGATGCTGGTCGAAGGCGGTCGGCTCATCTCCTGCGGCGGCGCTGCTGCCATCGAGGGGGTCGTGGAAAGCGAAGGCGAAACGGCGGCCCTCCCGCGCCTCGAAGAACGCAAGCACGGCCTGCGCCTCCGCAAGGCCCATCGGAGCCCCCGTCAACGACCACCGGCGCAGGGACTGCGACCAGCGTGAACGGCGGATCTCGCTGCCCGAGGCCAGTTTCGTGACCTGGGTGCGGCGGGTGGGTCCGCCTCGCGCGCCCTTGAGGAGCGGAAGCGGGAAGAGGACATCGTGGAAACCTTCCCTAGCCATTGCGGGCCTGCCTGTTCAGGAGGTTCTCGACCACGTCGCCGCTCATCGCGTCGGAGGGATCGAAGATTTCGCTCACAGCGCGCTCGAGTGGCCTGCGGACGATTTCCTCGGCGGCAAGGCGGGCGAGATCCTCGATCATGCCGTCCACCATGTCCCGGATCGTCTGGCGGCCTTCTGTGGAGGCCCGGGTCAGCTCTTCGGTCAGTGAACGTCCGAGTTCGGTGAAGGTGGTGTTGACCATCGCGGCCAGCGCTTCGACCTCGCGCGCCGTCTCCTCGAACTCGGAGGCGGGCGTTGTGGTCCGTTCGGTCTCGCTCATGATTGTGCTCCCTGTTCGGAATGGGTGAGAGGCCCGGTGGAATGAAGCTCGACGGCGAAACGCAGTTCCTCTTCCGCCTTTCCCTCGAGCGTCAGGCTGCGCACGGAAAACCTGCCCTGCCAGGTGCCGCCGTCGGCGTGGTGGATCGCGAAGGGGGCCTGGGCTCCTGCGATGTGAAGGCGCCTGAGGGCCGACTGTCCGGCGCCTTCGACGATATGCCCTTCCGCCTTGAGCACCGCCTTCATCGGTTCGTGATGAAAGGAGCCGTCCACCCATCCCGAACCACCGGCCCGGGCCGTGGTGCCCGCCCCTCGTTCGATCCGCAGGCTATGGCGCAGAAGCGCGCCTATGAGCTTCGGCGTTCCGTCCTCGGTGACCGAGAGCGTGGAGAGATCGCTTGCGACCGGGCCCCTCATGCCTGCTCCGCAAACGGAACGGTGACCAGGCGATAGCGCAGGGAGGCCTGCATCAGCTCCGGCTCCCTGACCCTCAGGACATCCTCGAACACGAGGCGGCACTGGCGCAGGGCGTGCCCTTCGAGGGTCAGACGGGCATTCTGGAGCAGGCGGCGCACGTGCCCCGCAATGAGCTTGCATTCGCGCATTCCGCCCCAGCGGGAATAGACATTGATGCGGACGACATGCTCGAACCCCCCCGCAATCCCTCCAACGGGAGTCATCCGCGAGACGCCCAGCTGGATCATGGGGAACCCGACGTCGTCGGGGACCGCGTCATGGACCCGGGCCGTCCCGCCCATGGCATCGGCCAATTCGGGGTCCCCGGTCAGGGCATCGTAGAGGGCGGACTGGACTGCCCAGGCTGCGTCGAAGGTCATGGATTGATCTCCTCTGCCTCGATCACGGTCAACCGGCCCTGGGGGTCACGGTCGTCGATCGAGGTGATACGGAAGGTGCGGCCCCCGTGCCGCAGGCGCATCTCGAATACGAGATCCGTGCGGGAACGGATCGTGAAGGTCTCGCGGCGGCGGAAGAACACCTGGTCGGCAAGGCGTTCTTTTCGGGCACGCCTGCTTTCGAGCCGGGCGTGGACCTCGGCCATGGGGGCGTAGTCGATGGCAAAGCCCCCGCCCCCGTCCGGTGCCCGGGCCGGCTTGAGGATCTCCACCCGATCCTTGAGGCCCCCGATCACAGCCGGACCTCCCTGAGCCCGGCCAGCAGGGTCTCCACGGCCAACGGCATCGGCACGTAGCGTCCTTCGGTCACCGCCTCGCGGTGCTCGTAGTAGTGGGCAGTGAGCTGGAAGATCGCCTGCAGAAGCTCTTCATCCGTACGGGACACATCGGTCAGGCCCGAGCGGAAGGTGATGCGGACCGCCGTCAGGCCTTCCCCGCCGACGGTCAGGGGAATGTCGAGACGAAGGGTTCCCGGAAACGCGGCGAGAAGCCGGTGCGCCCCTCCGGCCTGAACGAAGGCGGCATCGCCGTACTGGGCCTCCACATCGTCGATGGAGAGAACCGGCGCCGGGCGGAGTTGCAGGGGCTTCCCCTGCTGCGGCGGGGGAAAGGTTCCCCGCCAGGTCTGCTCCGCCACGGCGCGGCCCAGGCGACGCTCGATGAAGCGCCGCGCCGTGATGCCGAGCTGCATCACCAGATCATCCTCATGGGAATGATCGATGCGCAGGGCCTCCTTGAGGTTCGTGAGGGTGAAAGGCTCCACGGCCGGTGAGGTGATGAGCTCGAACATCGTCGGTTCCTCCCGGCGCCTTAGGACGTGGCCAGGAGTTTGATCGCGGCGTGGTCCTGCACCCCGCCGCCGACCCTCTTCGTGGTGTAGAAGAGGACGTAGGGCTTCGCGCTGAAGGGGTCGCGGAGCACCTGCACACCGCGCCGGTCGACGATGAGATAGCCTGCATTGAAGTCACCGAAGGCCAGCGGCGTCGAGCCCGCGCCCGCATCGGGCATCGCCTCGACTTCGGTCACGGGGTAGCCGAGGAGCGTCGAGGGCTGGCCGGCATTCAGGCCCGGCGTCCACAGATAATTGCCGTCCGCGTCCTTCAGCTTCCGGATCGTCGCGGCGGTCTTCCGGTTCAGGACGAAGCGGCCGTTCTGGCGGTACTGCGCCCCGAGCGCGTAGATCACCGACAGAAGGCCGTCCCCGTCCAGGGTGCCCGCTACCGTCCCGACCTCGGTGGCGCCGCGGCTCGCATCGGCGGCCCGGGGCGCGGCGAGGAAGCCGAGAGGCTTGTTCGAGCCGTCGCCATTGACGAACGCTTCCGTTTCGGCACCGGCAAACGTTCCGCGCACTTCAGACGCGATCCACGCCTCGATGTCCACGGCGGAGTCCTCGAGCAGCTGCGGTGTCGCTGCGGGCATGGCGTAGATCTCGCCGGTCTTGAACTCGATGGCGGCGATCGACGGGGTGGTCGTCTCGGGACGTGCGTCGGTTTCACCGACCCAGCCCGACGCGAAGGGCGCCTCGTTCACGGCCACGCGGTAGCTTGACGACGAGATCTGCCGGACGCTGCAGAACTGGCGGAAGGGCGAGACCTCGGCAAGCGCCCTGTCGATGGTCGCCTCGATCGCAGTCGGCACGGTATAGCCACCGTCGCTGTCGGTGGAGCCGGACATCGACTTCTCTTCGGGTACGGAAAGGATACCGGCGCGCATGTACTGCTCGAAGCCGCGCTTCTCCTCGACTGGCGCGCCACCACCTTCGTCTGCGCGGAGATTGCGGATGACAAGGCGGTCAAGGGCGGTCTTCTGCTCGGTGATCGCCGTTTCGAGCTTGCGCAGCTTCTCGTCCTGTAGCGGGTCGGGGGCGCCACGCTTCTCGATGTCCGCGAGACGCTGGTCGTTCTCGGCCTTGAAGGCCTCGAAGGTGTAGAGGAGATCGGCGGCCATCGCCTTCTCTTCGGTTTGGGTATGCTTGGTTTCCAGGGCCATAGTCTTTCCTCAGGCTGACAGAAGGTTGCGGGGAAGGCGCTCGCCCGGGGGCGCAACGCGGGTGATCCTGGCGCTCGGCGCCATGGGGAAGGTCACGACGGAGACCTCCCAGAGGTCGATATCGGTCAGCATACGGACTCCACGGTTCCGTTTTGCCTTGCGCGTCCTGAAACCGATGGAGAGCCCGTCCACGGCCCCGCCTTCGAGAAGAGCGTGCACGTCGCGACCCGCTCCCGTGTCGAGGAAGATCTCTCCCCTGACCAGGAGGCCCCGTTGGTCTTCGCGAATGTCCGTCCAACGACCAATGACCGTCTCCGAGCGATGCTGATAAAGCATCCTAATCCGGCCACGGGCGGCGGGGATAAGTTGCCGGGAAAAAGCGCCGGGGACGATCACGTCACCGGTGAGATCGGCTTCCCCGAAGACGGCTCCGTAGCCTTCGAACTCCGCGCGGTTGGGAGCAATCATGGCCGGTCCTCCGCGAGCGCCCGGTCGAGCTTGTTCTCGATCCGTCCGAGGGCGGCGTTGAGATGCGCGGTCTGCTCTTCCAGTCTCGCGATCCTGACCTCGAGGGCGGGCCTGAGGCCCTGCGCCTGCTCGAGCTGCTCGAGGCGGTTGGCCGCCGCGCCAGCCCAGAGAAGCGCCGCGGCGCTCTGCACGGCAAAGGCGGCGGTGATCGCGGGGAGGGATTTCGGCAGCCCGCTCACTGTTGCGGCTCGCCGGGGAAGCCGAGGGCGATGCGCTTTTCGGCGTCGGTCAGGAAATCCGCCTCCGCGATCCTGTCGAGAGCCGCGGCACGCTCGGGGGCAAGCGCCTCGACCCGCGCAAGATCGAGCTCGATCCTCGCCCTGCCCGCGGGGTCGAGCCATCCGGCCAGTGCTTCGCCAACGCGCCTCACCAGCGGCAGCACGGTCATCCGCCAGAAGGCGAGATTGGCCTGGGCGTAATTCGCGTAGGTGTTGTCCCCCGGAATGCCCAGCAGCATGGGCGGGACCCCGAATGCGAGAGCGATGTCACGCGCCGCCGAAGCCTTGAGGTTCTGGAAGTCCATCTCGGCAGGCGTGAGCCCCATGGGCCGCCAGTCGAGACCGCCGTCAAGCAGGAGTGGACGTCCCGCGTTCTTGAGGCCGGAGAACCCCGCATCGAGTTCCGCGCGGAGCCGGTCGAACTGCTCCGGCGTCAGATGATGCGCGCCGTCATTGCCCTTGTGGACAAGAGCGCCCGAAGGGCGCGCGGCGTTGTCGAGGAGCTGGCGGTTCCAGGCCGAGGCCGCATTGTGCAGGTGGATGGCCTCCGCGGCTGTGCGCATCGGGGCATGTCCGCGCCTGCCGCCCCGCGGCTGCCAGAGCGAAAGGTGCAGGAGCGGCATGCGCCCGGTGATATCGGGCCTGAAGGTGCGAACCCCGCGCCTCGTCCGGTGGCGGTACTCACCATCGGCCACGTCCACTTCGTCGGGCGGCAGGAGGAAGACGGCTCTCGTCTCGTTCTCGTTGTCCAGCTTTTCGAGATAGGCATTGCCGTGGGTCTGGAGGTAGCCGTAGACTTCCTCCAGAAGCTCCGTGCCGGTTTGGTCGGGGTTCGGACGAGCGAGCAGCGAGGCAACGGGATGGTCCGTCAGGATGCTCTTCTCTTCCGCAACCAGCAGGGGGACCGAGGCCGCGGCTTCGGCGATCATCCGTACGGAACGGTAGGCGACGACATTGCCGGTGAAGCTCGGCGGCTCCACCCCCTGCCTCGGCTCGCCCGCGCCGTACAGGGCAATGAGGTCGGCGAGGCTCGCGGTCTTCCGCTCCTCGGGCCTTTGGGTTCTGGTCAGTCGTTTGAGCATGGTTCTCCTCGTTTTTTACAGTGTTCTGATGACAGGCTGGCCATGCGGCGTCAGGACGAGGTCCGTGACCGCCCAGACCATGGCGTCAAGCCGGTCGGGGCTGCCCCCGCCCGCGCCCGCACCCGTGAAACCGGTCATCTGTTCTTCGAGGGCGGGGAACGGCCGCGCGTGCCGCACCCGCCCCTGCTCGTAGAGAGCGGCCACGGGTTCGGCCCGGGTGATTTTGCCCCGGCTCGCCCTCACCGCCCTGACGGGCAGGAAGGGAGCGGCCGTTCTGAGGACCTCGACCACGAGGTCCCCGCCCTGGTTCACCTCGGCAACGACGCGGTCGGCCTCGTAGCGCCGGTAGAGCTCCGCGACACGGGAGGCCCAGGCGGTGGGACTCAGTCCCTGGACGGTCGCGTCCTCGAGAATCCACGCCTCCTTGCGTCCGTCCGCTGAAGACAC
Organism: uncultured Caulobacterales bacterium; assembly: GCA_964484475.1. GTDB lineage: Bacteria > Pseudomonadota > Alphaproteobacteria > Caulobacterales > Parvularculaceae > Parvularcula. The sequence goes on from CAZAFU010000007.1 coordinate 39,572, forward strand.
CGCTCCGGCCACGACGATACCGCAGGCATCGGAGCCTTCATGGCTGGTCACTGGTGGATCGACGGCGACGACAACCCTCTCGAAGCTCCGAGGCGCGGTCCCGCGCGCCCTTTCGAGCATCGACCATGTCCAGAGCGCGCCCTCCCGGTCTTCGATCAGCTCACCGAGCAGCTCCTGACGCCCAAGGGCCGTTCCTTCGTAGACGGCAGCGATTTCATCCAGGAAAGCGTCAGCCAGGTTGTCCCTGTTCGCGTAGGTCGAGGCGCGGGTGATGGTCGTCGTTTCCCGGCCCATGATCTCCTTCAGGAGCGGCACGTTGCGCGGGGTCGTCGTGACCACCTGGCGTGGGTCATCGCCGAGCCTCAGCCCCATCTGCAGGTTCGACCAGGTGTCCCTGCCGGACGGCCACTTGGCGAGTTCGTCCGACCACGCTGTGTCGAACTGGTAGCCCCGCAGGCCTTCGGGATCCTCGGCCGAGAAGAGATGGCCTTCCGCGCCGCCTGGCCAGGTCAGCCTGCGCCGGGAAGGCTCGTAGCGGGGACGCCACCATTCGGGCCCGGTATGGAGAAGCCCCGACGGCCCATCGAGCATCACCTCCCGGGCGTCGCCATAGGTCTCCGCAACGAGCGCCACGCGCTTCGCACCCGCCCGCACCCGTGCGCCGATCCATTCGGCACCCGTACGGGTCTTACCGGCGCCCCTCCCGCCGAGCACGAGCCAGCTCGTCCAGGAGCCCTCGGGGGGGCTCTGGTCGGGCCTCGCCAGATAGTGCCAGTCCCACGTCGTGGTCTGAAGCACCTCGCTGTCGTAGTCTTTCAACAAGCTGGTCCCGTGTAACTTGACCAGCAGCAGCAAGTAGTCGTTGTTCCAGTTCAGCGAGGATACGGGCGTCGTCTTCCTTGCTGGCGGCCGTGTCCGCGGCCTTTGTTCTGAGAGCGTCATTCATACCGATTGCTTTTTCGACGTTTCCGCGATGCACCTGGATGATCCGTCCACGCTTGTCCGCGAGGCTCACCGCCTCGGGGTCGTGCCAGTCGAGATGCGCAAGGTATGATGCCTGCTCACGGACGAGTTCCGTCAGTGCCAGGAGAAGCTGGTCGTTCGTCATGGTCCGGTCGGTCGGCATCATGGGCCTGTTGTACCCGGACCCGGGACGGCGGGGATAAGTCAGCCGAAAGGCCGTGAGCCCGTGATGTAGCGCCAGTAGTGACGCGCCTTGACCCGGCTCTCGTCCGTCAGCTCGCGGGGCGCCGCGACGCCGGCGCGCTCGACGCTTGCGGGGTCACCGGACACGAGCGGATGCCAGGACGCGAGCCCCCTTCCCTCCGCGATCCGGCGGTAGGCGCAGCTCTGCGGCATGAAGCCGAGACGCCCGACATTGTCCGGCTTGAGCACGACGCATTCGGGCACCAGCGCGGTTCGCCGCGCATAGGCCGTGCAGCGCCTCGCCTCGGGGTCGAAGAGGCGGCAGTGCATCGAGGTCTCGTGGATGGTGTCCGGATCGTCCTCGTCCTCGAGAGTGACGAGGCAGCACTTGCCGCAGCCGTCGCACAGGCTCTCCCACTCCTCCCGGTTCATCTCCGAGAGGCGCTTGCGCTGCCAGAAAGGACGGTCGTCTGCCATGGGACCAGGAAACCAGCTTTCAAAGTCAACAACAGCTTAACGTCTGGACGCCAAAGCTCACCCCCAAAGACGAGCGTTTCGGCGAGAGCCTCCGAAAGGGGCCGTACGAGGTCATCATGGCGCGCATTCTCCTGGCGGTCCTCACCGCATTTGTCACAGCGGCGGTCGCCCAGCCGCTGCCTTCCGAGGTCATCGAGAAGGAAAAACCCTATGGCGGGCACCCGCGGCAGCTGATGGACGTGGTCGCAAGACCCCTTGCAACGCCCAAGCCCGCTCTGTTGATCGTGCATGGCGGGAGCTGGCAGTCGGGCGACAAGCGCGCCCACGAGAAGAAGAACGGCTTCTTCCTGCGGCAGGGCTTCGCGGTGGCGTCGATGAACTACCGCCTGCACCCCGAGGTCGGGCCGCGGGAACAGGCTGAGGACGTCGCTGCTGCGGCAGTCTGGCTGGCCAGGAACGCCGGCAATTACGGCATCGACCCGCGGGAGATCTTCCTCGTGGGTCACGGGTCGGGGGCGCACCTGGTCAGCCTGGTCGCCACGGATCCGGGCCTGCTCGAACCCTACGGGGCAAAACCCGCCGACCTCGGCGGTGTCATCGCCATCGACAGCGGCGCCTACGACGTGCCCGCGGCCATCGAGCTGAATACGGAAGAGACGGTCTACGGGCGCACCCTGCGGCAGGTCTTCGGCGCCAATGAAGCCGTCTGGCCAACACTCTCCCCGGCCTTCCTCACCGACCGGGCGGGCGAGCTGCCCGGCTTCTTCGTCGCGCACAGCGAGAACCGCGAGGACGTCTTCACCCAGGCGCGGCCTTTCGTGACCAACCTGAGGCGCGGCGGCGCGGCGGCGATCATCTACGAAGCGAGCGGAAGGGACGACCAGTCCATCTTCCGCTTCTTCGGCACGGAGGACGACCCCCTCACCAGGGCCGTGGTCAACTTCGTGCGCCGCGAGGCGAACGTTCCGACCTCAGGGGCGGTGGACGAGGAGGACGAGATCGACATCGAGATCCCCTGGTCCATGAGCTTCGAGGCGCCCCAGACGACCACCGACGAACGCCGCATGACCGGGACCCAGGTCACCGGCCTTCTCGGCCACGAGGGCAAGCTCTTCGCGGGCAACGGCCAGAGGTTGAGCACCGACAAGCCCCGCCGGGGCCAGGTCTTCCGCCTCGACGCGAGGGAGGAGCCGTGGACGCTCGACCTCACGATGCCGCGCGGCTACACCGACGTCCTGAGCCTCGCATCCGTGCGTTTCGAGCGGGACTTCGCGGCCATGCCGGTGGAGCCTGTCAGCTACCTCCTCGCAGGTACCCGGAGCGAGGCGAGGATGCCGGAAGGCGAAGACGTCGCGCCCAAGATCGGCGCAGGTCTCTTCATCAGGACCCCGAGCGGCAGCTGGACCAAGCAGGATCTCGGCAGTGCCGAGGCGCCGGCCTCTCGTATCGGCGCGATGGCGTCGTGGCGGGACCGGCTCACCGGTATCGACCAGGTCTTCGTCGCCGCGAGCCCCTCCCCCCTCGGCATTTTCCGGGGGGCCTACAAGCCGGGTGCGCCGGGCGGCCTCGGCTTCGATGCGCAGCCCGAACTCGCCGCGCCCGAAGGCGAACGCTTCACCGGTCTCGCGCCCTGCGGCGACCGTCTCTATGCCGCCACGGGACGGAAGATCTTCGCCCGGCAGGACGGCGAGCAGCCTTCCTGGACGCTGATCCTCGATCTCGACGAGCTGACCGAACTCAGGCCCTATCTCGACGATCTCGATATCTACTGGCAGCGCAATTATGCCCTCGGCTCCTTCCGCTGCGACGTCAGCCGGTCGGTCCCCACCCTCGCCTTCACGGCTCTCAACCGCGCCTTCCGTTTCGAGCCCGGCAAGGATCTGCCGGTCTCGGAACTCAATATCGCCAGCGCGATCAAGGCCGAGCTCGGACGCGAGGTGCACTTCGTTCTCGGCCAGGACGTGACCCTGATGCACAAGTCCGGCGGCAATACCGAGGAATGGATCGGGCTCGAGATCTACTACGATCTCGACTATCTCTCGGCCCTCCCCGAATTCCCCTTCTGGCCCACCGGTTTCGGCAAGGATGGCTGGTATCTGGTCCGCACCGTCAACCGGGGCACCGTCAGCTACCGCCTCGAGGAGCTGACCATTCCCGGCATTGATCCGAACACCCGGCCCTTCGCGCGGATTACCGATTTTGAACGTTCCCCCTTCGAGCAGGACAACGCCGTCTATGTCGGCGGCTTCGCGCCTTGGTTCGAGCGCATGGAGAACACCGCCTGGATCGCGCGCGGCGAGCTATGATGTTGCGGTGCAGCAGTTGCGATGAGCCGCGACACCTCTAGTGTGAGGCGAACGGTTTCGGTCAGAGGACGGAAAGGCGGCAGGCTACGCAACGGGTTCTCGAGGACGTCCTGAAGGACCTCAAGGTCGGTTTTTCCGCTCTCCTGCGGGAAGCCAGGCGGAGCCTTGCCCGGATCAAGGGGCCCGGCCCCGGGGCCTTCCGGTTCCTCCTCGGGAGTGCAGGTTTCGCGATCTCCACCGCGCTGACGCTGGCAATCCCGCTTCTGGCGATCAATGCCGACATTGCGCATAGGGCGTTTCCCGAAGGCGACGTCGACCTCGCCGCGGCCGGGCGAATGCCGAACATCACGATCCTCTCCGCAGGGGGCGAGAAGGTCGGCAGCCGCGGCAGCGACCTTGGCGAACCGGTCAGCCTGAAGGAGCTTCCGCCATACGTCATCGACGCGTTCCTCGCGACCGAGGACCGGCGTTTCTACCAGCATCCGGGCTTCGACCTCGGTGCCCTCGTCCGGGCCGCGATCATCAACTGGACAGCCGGGCACGTGCAGCAGGGCGGCAGCACCATCACCCAGCAGCTGGTCAAGAACCTCTTCCTCTCGGGCGAGCAGACCCTCGAACGCAAGATCGAGGAACTGCACCTTGCGCTCTGGCTCGAAGCGCGGCTGAGCAAGGACGAGATCCTCGAACTCTACCTCAACCGCATCTATCTGGGTGCGAACACCTACGGCCTGAACGCAGCCTCAGCGGCCTATTTCTCCAAGGACGCCGCCGCGCTGACCCTCAACGAAGCGGCCCTGCTGGCCGGTCTTCCCAAGGCCCCTTCGGAGCTTGCGCCCCACGTGAACCTCGAAGGCGCCCTCAGCCGCAGCCGCGAGGTGGTCGCCAACCTCGTCGAGGACGGCCGGATCGATCAGCTCACGGCGAAGATGGCGCAGATCGTGCCGCCGGATCTAGTTCTTCAGGAGCGGCGCGGCGGGAACGGCTATTTTCTCGACCACGTCGCCGTCGAGCTGAAGAGGCTGCTCCCCGAGCTTTCCACGGACGTCATCGTGGAAACCACCCTCAGAAGCGAGCTCCAGGCGGCAGCCGAAGCCTCGGTCACGGAAGTCCTCGACGAGACGGCCAGGGAACGCGGCGCCGAACAGGCTGCCCTGGTCGCCTATGACCGGAGCGGCGGGATCGTCGCGATGGTCGGTGGGCGGAGCTATCGCGAGAGCCAGTTCAACCGTGCCACCCAGGCCCAGAGGCAACCGGGCTCGGCTTTCAAGCCCTTCGTCTTCCTGACCGCCATCGAGGCCGGCTTCGAGACCGACACGGTCCTCGCTGACGGTCCCGTATCCGTAGACGGATGGGCGCCCACGAACTACCGCGAGGGTCATCTTGGCGGGCACAGGATACGTGAGGCGCTGGCCCGCTCGTCCAACACCGCGACCGTCCAGCTCACCGAGGCGGTCGGCCGCGAGGAAGTCATTCACAGCGCAAGGCGCATGGGCCTGACGAGCGACATTGCGGCCCATCCCTCGCTCGCGCTCGGAGCCTTCGAGGTCTCCCTCTCGGAGCTGACGGCGGCCTACCTGCCCTTCGCGTTGCAGGGTTTCGCACCGCGGCCCTACACGATCGAGCGCGTGAGAAGCCGCAGCGGCAAGCTTCTCTACGAACGCGAGGACCTGAACCCGCCCCGCGTCGTCAGTGAGCGGAACGCCGAACGGATGACCGAGCTTCTCAGGGCCGTGGTCAGGACGGGGACCGGCCGTTCCGCGCAGATTCCCGCACACCCTGTGGCTGGCAAGACCGGCACGACGAATGACTGGCGCGACGCGTGGTTCGTCGGATATTCAGCGCACATCACGGCCGGCGTCTGGGTAGGCAATGACGGTTACGACGCCATGAGCGAAGTGTCGGGCGCGACCTACCCGACCGCGATATGGAAGAGCTTCATGGAAGCGGCGCATGCCGACGAAGATCTCCCCGTGATTCCGCTCGGGGACAGCCTGCCGCCGCTCGACCCGGACCTTCAGGAGCTGAAGCGCAGCTACGCCGCGCTCTATGATGACCTCCTCGGACTGAGCTATGGCAGCATCAATGCGCCCCGCCGCACGCCTCGACGCGATGGCATCAGGGGCATCCTCTCGCGCCCGGGCGTGATCGGAAGGGTGTTCAGGCGCGAACCGGACGACGGCTAGTCATCCGTAAGGGGATCGATATGCCGGTCCCTCTTCCCGATCGGCCCGGAAAGCTCGACCACCCAGAGGTCGGGGTCGAACGAGGCTTCGTTTCCGATGCGTGCATTGACCTCGAATTCGGGCTCGCCATCCTCCGGCGAGAGCCTGCGCCACGCGCTGCCTGTGGCCGTGGTCGTCTCGGTGAAAAGCCAGGCCGTGCGGCCCTCGACCCATTTGACGAAGACGACGCCGGCTTCCTCGTGCCCTTTGCGCGCGATCGCCGCCATCAGGCCGTCGGCCTCGGCGGTGCGCCGGAGGGCAGCCACACGGATATCGGAACGAAGGCGCGGGGGCATGGGTCAGAAACCGTGCTGGCGCGGCTCCGGTTCCCGTTCGATGCGCTCATAACGCCGCTCGCCGAGCGGAATGATCAGGGTCGCCGTGGTCCCCTCGCCCGGCCGAGAGGCGACCGTCAGGCGGCCGCCATGGGCTTTCGCGAGCGCCTGGCTGAGGGCGAGGCCAAGCCCGCTCCCCTTGACGCCCCTGACCCCCTCGCGCCTGGCGAGATGGAAACGCTCCCCGAGCCGCTCGAGGTCGTCGGCACTCATCCCGATGCCAGTATCCTCGACGGCGATCACGAGCCGCCCTTCGAGGATCCGGCCCCTGACCGTGATTCCGCCGTCATTGGTGAATTTCAGGGCGTTCGAGAGCAGGTTGAGGACGATCTGACGGACGATCTTGGGATCGACCGGCCCCTGCCTCACCTGCGGTGACACCAGGCAGCGAATCTCGAGGCCGGCCCGTTCCGCTTCGAGGCGCAGCATGTCGGCGCAGCCCTCAATGAGTTCGCGCAGGTCGGTCTCCTCCCGCTTGACGGGAAGGCGATCGGCCTCCGCCGCCGAAAGATCGAGAAGGTCATTGACGAGAGCGAGGACGTGCTGGCCGCTCTCCTGGATCATCTTGGCATAGTCGCGGTAGCGCCGGTCGCCCAGGGGACCGAAGCTTTCCTGCCTCAACGCATCGGCGAAACCGATGACGGCATTGAGCGGGGTCCTGATCTCGTGGCTGACGTCGGCAAGCTGGTCGGTCCGGGCTCCGTGGTCGGGAACCGGATCATTCGCCGGCGCTTCTCCCCGCATCCGCCGGAGGGGCGAAACGGTGGTCACAAAGCCGCCAGCCGCCTGCGCCTCGATCCTGAGTTCGGCCACGGGCACGCCCGCGCCGCGGCGCAGGGCCACGGTCTGGGTGGTCGTGCCGAACTGCATCGCGGTCGCCATCGCCTTCAGAAGCTGCGAGTGATCGGCTGCCGCGACGAGATCGGTCAGTCTCAATCCCCGAAGCTCCCGCTCCGCGATCCCGAACAACGAACGGGACGGCCCATCAGTATGGAGGATCGTCCCTTGCGGGTTCTGCCGGAGAATCACCGGCGCCTCGCTCATCTGGCCGAGCGGCCGGGAAACCCCGCCGCTGGCCGAAAAAGCTTCATTTTGCTCGAGGATCGCATGCATGCATTAACGCTACCGGGTCGGCTCTTAAGGGTTCCTGAATCCGGCTGCGCCGGAGGCGTCATGACCAAGTAGGCACTGGAAAGAAAACCTTGAAGATGCTTCGGTTTGAGTGGCAACCGTTAACAGCCTGGCAAGCTTCGTTGCAGCAAGATGAAGGCGGCTGGTCGTGGGCCTACGACCGATGGTGGTCACTTGGGGAGAAGTGTATGAATTTCCGTTCCGTGGCGAGCGCCGTTTGCGCGCTCACGCTGGCGGCCCTGCCCGTTTCGGGCATCGCCGCCGACAAGACCGAATTGCAGAACGTGCGCGGTGCGCGCCTCGTGGAATTGGCAGCGCAGCCGTACATCGCCTTCCGGCAGGACGTCGACTACGTCAGCCGCGGCGTCCCGAGTGACGCGCAGGGCCTGCGGGAAACCCACCGCCGCATGGCGAGTCACGACAACAGGGCCGTCAGCAGCGCTTTCGTCGCCTACGCGGCCATGGTCGCCGCCGACACGCCGCAATTCTCGAAAGAGATCGCGAAGCGCACCTCGAAAAAGAACGATCGCACCAGCTTCCTCGCCGAGCTCGAGAACAATCCGGCGATGATCCGGAACATTCCCGGCGCCAGCGATGCGGTCGCCGCCATCATGGCCGTGAGCGCCAGTGACGCCACGAGGATCAGCCGGACCGGCGCGAACTACATTCAGGCCGCCTACTCCATGCAGGACACGGCCTGGGCGCGGCGCAAGATCGCCGAGCACGGCATGGCCCGCGTCGATGAGGCCCTCGCCTTCGCCGCCAAACGCGCCTGGCCGGCCATGCCCGGTCTCAAGGCGAAGTCGGGCCGCGGAGGGTTCGTGACCCCGACCCTCGCTTCGGTCCCGCTCTGGTCCGCGTCGTGGTCCGGCGAGAAGGTCGCCGCGGCGTCCGACGCCCAGGCCGGTGCGCTGGTCACCAAGGCCCTGATCCTCGGTGCGCGCTACCACCTCAACGAAGTCGAACCGGCCCACCTCGCCGCCTATGGGAGCTCGCGCCGCTCGGAGCGCTGCTTCTCCAGCGCGAAGATGAACCTCGACCAGTGCATCGCGGCGACGCGCACGCCCTTCGAGGAAGCGTTCTGCCTCGGCCAGCATGCCCTGAACGAGATGTCCTCCTGCGTCGGCTGGCCGGCCGGGCTCGAGGATCCGTCCGCCTCCTGAGGCCCGCGGCCAAACAGAGCCTTTTCAACCGGAAAGCGCCGCGGTAACCCGCGGCGTTTTCTTTGTGAGGTCCCATGGCCGAAACCCTGCCCGCCTTTGACGACATCGTCGCGGATTTCGCGTTCATCGACGACTGGGACGAGAAATACCGCTACCTGATCGACCTCGGTCGCCAGATGCCGCCGCTTTCGGAGGCCGAGCAGTCCGAAACCAACAAGGTCCGCGGCTGCGCAAGCCAGGTCTGGCTCGTGTTCGAGGGAGAGGACGGGACCATCCGGTTCCGCGGGGACAGCGACGCCGCCATCGTCAAGGGGCTCGTCGCCCTGATGATCAGCCTCTTCTCCGGCAGGAGCGAGGAGGACGTCCGTTCGATCGATGCCGAGGCTCGGCTCTCCGAGCTCGACTTGCAGGACCACATTACTCCCCAGCGGTCGAACGGGGTGGCAAGCATGATCCGCCGTATCAAGTCGGAGGCAGGTCAGTGAACGAAAACAAGGAATTGCCCCTCGAAACCGAGATGGACTGGGAAGTCCGCGCTTGTGAGCCCGATGACCAAGAGGCCGTTGCTGCCTTGCTGCAAAAGGCCTTCGACAGTGATGCCGAAGCACGGCTCGTGCAGGCCCTGCGCGATGGCGGCGATGCCGAGATCGAACTCGTCGCGGACGCGGAGGGCGAGCTGCTGGGATATATGATGCTGTCGCGAATGGCGGCGCCCGACGGGAGCCTGGGCCTCGGCCCTGTCGCCACCGCTTCGCGGGTGCGGCGGCAGGGCGTGGCTGCCAGCCTGATCGAAAGCGGTCTTGCCCTTGCCACCGCCAATGACTGGCATACGGCCTTCGTGCTCGGAGACCTCGATTACTATGGGCGTTTCGGGTTCGAGGCAGCCCCGGCGAAGCGGTTCGTCAGCCCCTATGCCGGTCCCCATTTCGGGCTCACCTTCCTCGATGAGGACGCCGCGCCGAAGAGCGGTCGCGCCGATTACGCCCCCGCTTTCGCCATGTTCGAGTAGAACCTAGCGGACCCCGGCATAGCGGTCAGGGTCGAGACCTTCGCGCCTCTCCGCTTCTTCGTTGCGGTAGAAGGTGTAGCTGAGCGTGATCTCGCGCACGTCGTCGAGCCTTCGTTCATCGGCCAGCTCAGGGTCGATGAAATAAGTCACCGGCATCATCATCGTCTCGCCGGGCTCGAGCCGCTGCTCGGTGAAGCAGAAACACTCGACCTTCATGAAATAGAGGCCCGCCTTGGCGGGCTGAACGTTGAAGCTGGCCGAGCCGATGACGGGTTTGTCGGAAAGGTTCGTCGCCTCGTAGTAGGCCAGGCCCGTCTCGCCGATCTTGAGGGTCTGGGTCACCTGGGCGGGCTTGAACTTCCAAGGGAAGTCGCCCGAGACTGACGCGTCGAAGCGGACGGTGACTTCCCGGTCGAGAACTTCGCCGCCGGCGCTTTCGGCAACCTGGGTCGTCCCGCCCCAGCCGGTGACGCGACAGAAGGTATCGTAAAGGGGCACCGCCGCGAAGGACAGCGCCACCATGCCCACAACGATGCCGCTGACCATCAGGGCGATGCGTCCGTTCCTGTCCATCAGCCGACCACCGAAGGCGCAGCCTTGATGTTCTCGGCAAGCCGGAAAAACGTCGTGAGATAGACCAGGACCACGAAACCGACGACCGCGAGCGCGATGGCGATGTTGCGCCGCCCGCGCGCCTTGATCTCGGCATCGCTCGGTTTGTGGACCTCCCCGGTGGGGAGACCCTCACGGGCTTCGCGGGGATTGAATTTGTCGTCAGCCATGCATGCCGGTCCAGTGCTCCACCAGGAGCGCAAGGAAGAGAAGGAAGAGATAGAGGATGGAGAACCCGAAGAGGCTGCCCGCTTTCGCATTGTCGTCCGCTGCCCGGAGGAGATGGGCGCGGCGGAGGAACTCGGCGCCGAGAATCAGGGACGCAAGACCGTAGAGCCAGCCCGCGAGAGGCGCGAAGACAAGGAGCGGTGCCAGGGCCACGAGGATCACCGAGTAGATGAAGATCTGCCGCCGGGTCTCCGCATCGCCGCGCACATTCGGCAGCATCGGAATTCCAGCAGCCTCGTAGTCGCCTTTCTTCAGAAGGCTCAGCGCCCAGAAATGCGGCGGCGTCCAGAAGAAGATAAGAGCGAAGAGTGCCCACGCTTCGAGCGGGGCCGAACCGGTCACCGCCGCATATCCGACCACGGGCGGCAGCGCACCGGCCGCACCGCCGATGACGATGTTCTGCGGCGTCCGCCGCTTCAGCAGCATCGAATAGACGACGACATAGAACCCGATCGTGACCGCCAGCAGCGCGGCGGCGAGATAGCCGCCGGAAAGCGCGAGCAGCCATACCGAAAGAGCCGAAAGAACGATCCCGAGCCCGAAGGCCTCGGCCGCCGGCACCTTGCCCGAGGGCACGGGGCGCTGGGCCGTGCGGCCCATGCGGCCGTCGATGTCACTGTCCCACCACATGTTGAGCGCGGCGGAAGCGCCCGCACCCAATGCAATCGCGATGATCGAGAGGATGGCGAGGCCCCAGCTCGGAACGGGCCCGGGGGCCGCGACCATGCCGGCCAGTGCCGTGAAGATGGAAAGGCTCATCACCCGCGGTTTGAGGAGCGCCGCGTAGTCGCGCGGCGTGGCCGTCAGATGCGGAGGAATCTCTTCGGTGCGGAGGGTCTCGCTCATCAAGGTCTCTTCTGCCGGGGGTCCGGTCATAAGTGAAAACGCCGCGCCCTTCGATCAAGAGCACGGCGCCTTCGGAGTTCAAAACGCCGCGCCGTCCGGAGCGGCGTACCGAAGATCAGTGGATCTTCGGCAGTTCGTTGAACTGGTGATAGGGCGGCGGGCTCGGAAGCGTCCACTCGAGGGTGGTCGCGCCCTCGCCCCATGGGTTGGCTTCAGCCTGGCCGCGCCGTCCGAAGACGAACGCCTGCACCAGAGCCACCAGCCACACACCCATCGCAACCAAGGTCACCGCGTAGCCGATGGTCGAGATCTTGTTCCAGAACGCGAAATCGACGGGGTAGTCGATGTAGCGCCGCGGCATGCCCTGAAGGCCGAGGAAATGCTGCGGGAAGAAGATCAGGTTCACGCCGACGAACATGGTCCAGAAGTGGATCTGGCCGAGGAGCTCGGAGTATTTCACGCCGAACATCTTCTCGTGCCAGTAGTACCAGGCCGCGAAGATGGCGAAGACCGCACCGAGGCTGAGCACGTAGTGGAAGTGCGCCACCACGTAGTAGGTGTCATGGAAGTAGTGGTCGATGCCAGCGTTGGCGAGCACCACGCCCGTCACACCGCCGACGGTGAACAGGAAGATGAAGCCCACGGCCCAGAGCATCGGCACCTTGAAGTCGATGGAACCGCCCCACATCGTCGCGATCCACGAGAAGATCTTG
>CAZAFU010000008.1:0-46358 GCA_964484475.1 uncultured Caulobacterales bacterium
CAATGGGCACATGGCAGGTTGAAGGAAATCGATACTGCGAACACGGAAATTTCGTTCGTCGTCCTCGCTCACCGCGCCGACAGCCGGTATCGCGATGCCGTTGCACATGCTCTCGAGATCGGCGCGGAGGTCGTCGTGATCTTCGACCAGGACGAAAACGACCCGCCCCCGGCCCTTCCCGACGGGGCTCGTGGTTTCGCGCGGCCCCTTGGCGGGGATTTCTCAGCCCAGCGCAATGTCGGGCAAGGCCTCGCCCGACATGAATGGGTCTTCCATCTCGATACAGACGAGAGGCTGGACCGGGCCGCGGCAGGCGCGCTTCCCCTGCTTCTCGACATCGCCAGGCGGGACGGCCTTCTCGGTATCGGCTTTCCGCGCCGGAACTTCGTTTCAGGCGAGCTCTCCAGCCTCTACCCCGATACCCAGTACCGGCTCCTGCGGCGTGACGTCCGGTTCGAGGGCCGGGTCCATGAACGACCCGATTGCTGTTCCGACTGGACCCGGACCATGATCGCCCTTGGGCCCGGACTGCGTCACGAGATGAACCGCGCCCGCGTCGCCGGCAGGCGGCTACATTACGATGAACTGGGGCAGGGGGAAGAGCGCCGACAAGAAGCCCGGGCGCTCCTTACGCCGTTTCCCCGCCAGCAAGAAGCTCGTGGTAGATCCCTTCATACCCCGCCGCCATCTTTTCGTCCGTGAACCGCTCTTCGAAAGCAGTCCTCACGGAACGGCGGTCAAGGCCGGTTGCCTGCCGGAGAGCGTCGGCAAATCCGTCCTCGCTGGCGACTAGGCCGGACGACCGGTCGATCATCTCGGGCATCGATCCGCAAGGGGTGGCTACGACCGGTGTGCCGCAGGCCATCGCTTCGATGACGACGAGGCCGAACGGCTCCGGCCAGTCGATAGGCATGGCAAGGACCGATGCCTGGCCGAGGAATTCCTCCTTCTCCGCATCATCGACAGACCCGATATATTCAGCATCGGGACCGAGAAGCGGCTTCACCTGCTCGTCGAAATAGGCCGGGTTGCCCACGTCGATGTTCCCGGCAATCCTGATCGGCATGCCCGCCTGCCGGGCGGCACGGATCGCCCGGTCGGGGCCTTTCTGGTCCGTCAGCCTGCCCAGGAAGGCGACATAGCCGCCGGACCCGCTTCCCGCCGTGTAGCGCGAGCGGGGCAGGCCGTGATGGACGGTGCCGACATGGTGGGCGCCATCGGGCAGGTCCCCTGCCTGCGCCCGGGAGATCGAGGCGACCGCGAGGTCCGGGAACGCGCGAAAGAAGCCCTGCCTGTCTTCCTCGTCCACCCGCCAGTGGACCGTCGTGAGGGTCTTGTGCCGCCACGGCCCCAGGACCGGTGCGTGCATGAACTCCGTATGGCAATGAATGACGTCGAAGCTGTCTGCCTCGCGCCGGACGGCTTCAAGAAGGGCGGCCTCCCGGGCAGCGGGATAGCCGGGCGGGACGCCCTTCTGCGAACTGACCGCCGGCCCGCAAGGGACCAGTTCGGCGGAAGTCCGCGAGTCGTCTGCGGCAAAAAGTACCACGTCGTGACCCCGCCGGACCAGGGCCTCGGTCAGGTCGTGGACGACCCGTTCGGTCCCGCCCGAACGGGCAGGCGGTGTGGTGTAGATCAAGGGACTGACCTGAGCGATCCTCAATGACATCCGCCCTCTCTTTTTGGTGATACCCTGGCGCGAAAGTTTCAAAACAGTTCCGGAACGCCGCATGGCGAGTCGGCGTTCCCGTGCCATGCGGATCATGCACGTTGCACTTCAGGGATGCCTCAAATCAGGCGGCATCGACTACGGGCTGACCCCGGATACCGGCGGGCATATCCGTTACGTCCTCGAGCTCTGCCGCGCCAACGAACGGGCCGGGGTCGAGGAGCAGATCATCGTGACGAGGGGCTTCGATGACCCCGCACTCGGCAATGCCTATGCGCTGGAGGAAGAGCGGCTGTCGGAGCGGACCCGCATCCTCCGCATCTTCGGGCGGTCGAGAAACTATCTCAACAAGGAAGATATCACCCACGAAACGGGCGAACTCCTGCGTGACCTCATCAGGATCATAGGCACACTTCCCGAGCGGCCGGACATCATTCACGCGCATTATTCCGACGCCGCAACCCTGGCTCGCGGGGTGCGGTCGAGGTTCGGGATTCCCTTCGTTTTCACCGCCCATTCGCTCGGTCTCGTCAAGGGCGCCGCCATCGGCGCCATGTCCGCAGATCTCCAGCGGCGGTGCGAGGTCGAGCGCCAAGCCATCGCCAGCGCGGACCGGGTCATCACCAGCTCGCGGGACGAGGCGGAGCACCAGGTCGCCCTTTACGAGGGTCACCGCCCGGAACGGGTCGTTCTCAACCCGCCGGGCTGTGACCTCGAAGGGTTCCGCCTGCCCGAAGAGGGCGACGGCGAAGACGAGGCGGTGGACGCCAGGCTCTCGCGTTTCCTCAACGACCCCGCCAAACCCCCGATCCTCGCTCTCGCCAGGCCGGTTCACAAGAAGAACCTCTGCGGCCTCCTCCATGCCTTCGGGCAGGACCCCGTTCTTCGCGAGAAGGCCAATCTCGTCATCTTCGCCGGGGTGAGGGAGGACATCGAGGAGCTCGACAGGGAGGGGAGAGATGTCGTCGCCGAACTCTTCTACCTTCTCGACAAGTACGACCTCTGGGGCCGGGTCGCGCTTCCCAAACGCCATGAGCCCGTCGATGTCCCGGCGATCTACCGCTGGGCCGGAGCAAGGGGAGGGGTCTTCTGCAATCCGGCCCTGAACGAGCCCTTCGGCTTGACCTTGCTCGAAGCAGCGGCAAGCGGCCTTCCGGTGGTGGCAACAAACCGGGGTGGGCCCACGGACATCATCGGCCGGCTGAAGAATGGGCGCCTGGTCGACCCCCGCGACCCCGAGGACATAAGCTCCGCACTCCTCGATCTGCTGGATGACGGGAGCGCCTGGCAGGAGGCCCGGCAGAACGGCCTTGAGCGGGTGCCGTATTTCGACTGGAACCGCCACGCGCGCGACTACCTGCGGGACCTTGCCCAGCTCCTGAGCCCCAAGGCTCCCCCGCTGCACACCGCTGTGGCGAGGCAGCGCCTCATCGTCTCCGACATCGACGATACGCTCGTCGGTGAGAAGAAAAGCCTCGAGGCGTTCTCTCGGTGGAAGGCGGCAAACAAGGGGTTCCACTTCGCCATCGCGACCGGCCGGAGCCTGCAGGACGCCATCAGCATCCTGCGCGAGTGGGATGCTCCGCCACCGGAAATCCTGATCACCTCGGTGGGTTCGGAAATCTACTATGCCCACGACCTCGAGCTGCGCAGCCTCAGCCGGGATCTTGGCTGGGAAGAACATATCGGCGAAGCCTGGAACGCCGATGACATCCAGGGCCTGCTATCGAATGTCGAGGGTCTGGCGCTGCAACCGCCCTGTGAGCAGCGCCGCTTCAAGCGGAGCTATTTCACCGCGCACCCCGCAGTGGCCAGCGAGGTCAGGCGGCTGCTCATGAAGAATTCGATCCGGGCGACGATCATTCACAGCCACGAACGCTACCTCGACGTCCTGCCGCCGCGTGCCTCCAAGGGCCGGGCTCTCGCCCACGTGGCGCGGAAGCTGAACGTTCCCCTCCGCTCGACCATCGCCGCCGGCGACAGCGGCAATGATGTCGATCTTCTGACGACCGCCGGGACGGGCGTTGTCGTCGGCAACCACAGGCCAGAACTCAATCGCCTGAGACAGCACAAGAGCGCATATTTCGCGAGGCGGCCCTACGCGGGCGGCATCCTCGAAGCGCTCGCCCGGGAGCGCCCGTGAGGGCATCCATCCTGACGTTGGTGCGGGGACGGGAGGACCATCTCGTCCGGATGCTCGAAGCCTGCCTTGCCCAGACCGAGCCCGCCGATGAAATCATCGTGGCACTGATGGGCGGAACCCCGGATCACCTTCCGGACCGTCTGAAGCGGTCCTGTCGTTTCGTCACCGTCACGGGCGAGAAGCTGCCGCTCGCCGAAGCCCGGAACGCCGCGGCCGCAGCCGCCACCACCGACCAGCTCATCTTCCTCGACGTGGACTGCATTCCCTCACCGGACCTGGTCCGCTCCGTGCGCGATGTCGCAGCTCCCCGCCTCTGCCTCACGGGCGACTGCCGCTACCTCGCCAGGGGACAGGCGGAGACGTCGGGCCGGTTCGAGGATCTCTGGTCGAAAGCCGAGCACCATCCGGCGCGCCCGCTCCCCGAAGCCCATGGCGAACCTTTCCGTATGCCGCGGATGACCGATCTGTGGTCGTTGAATTTCGCCTTGCCGACGGACCTTTTCAGGTCGATCGGGGGGTTTGACGAACGTTTCGTGGGCTATGGCGGCGAGGATACCGATTTTGCGGTCAGGCTCGGGCAGACCGGTGCCGAGCTTGTCTTCGTACCGGGAATGCGCGCGGTGCATCAGTGGCACCCGGTATCGATCCCTCCGCTCCAGCATTTCGACGACATCGTCGAGAATGCCCGTCGCTTCCGTGAAATCCACGGGGCGTGGTGCATGGATTACTGGCTCGACCAACTTCAGGATCGCGGCTTCATTCATTGGGCGGAAGAACGGATCAGCGTTCTCAGGAAGCCTTCAGGCGACGACCTCGAGGCCGCGCGGCAACCGCCCACGGTCCGCTTCTCCTGACCAGAGACGGCTTTCGAGATCACAGAGGAAGCCCGCCGCGTGCGCCGCGGCCTCCGGGTCGAAGACGCTTCGCTGGACGTCGAGATCCAGGGCCTCCGCCCTCTGGACGGCTTCGGTCCATGCATGCGACGAGGCCGGCCAGTGGGCAAGCGACAGGGCTGCGCCGGCCCGGTCCAGCATCTCGGCCTTGCGAACCTGCTCGTTGAAATATCGCCACTCGGGCACGCACAGGAATGGGCGACCCACACGCGCAATCTCGTGCACGGTGTTGTCGCCGGCCGAGGCGAGAACCACGTCCGCGGCGGCAATGTACGCCGTCGGGTTGTCCACCCACCCGGCCTCCACGAGGTTCGGGAAATCGGTTTCGTGGCCTTCCTTGTGCATGGAGCCGATGGTGAGCCAGAGGCTCTCCGGCAGCGCGCGTGCTCCCATCGTCAGGGGAGCGTAAGGTGTTCCGTGTCCCCCGCCGCCCGACAAGGCCAGGATGATGTGGCGGTCTTCGGGAAGTCCGAGATCCTGCCGGGCCTTCGCCTTTTCCGGCACCGCCTCGGTCGTGGTACAAAGGCCTCCGGTATAGAAGGTCCGCTTGCGAAGAAGAGGGGGATAGTCGTCCTGCTCGAGCCGCCTGTCGAACGGGGCGAGCATTGCGGCACTGGCTTCGTAGGCACCCAGATGGGCAGCGTCCCCGCGGTCGCCGTGCATCCTCAACGAGACCGCCGGGACCGAACAGAGGCGCGACAGGACCGCCCATTCGGCCGAGACATCGACGACGAAGAGGCTCGGGTCGTCTTCGGTGAGGAACCTGGCGATCGCTCCCGCGTTCGCCTGCAGTTTCGGCGAGCCCATCGGAACGCAGTGAAGACTTCTCGGCGTGAGCTGATCATGAAGGGCCTTGGTCCGGGACGGGTCGCCGATCATGTCCGGAAGCTCGATGAAACGGACGCGGTCGTCGAGATCGCCGAAGATATCCCGCCTCGCGCACAGGATGGTCACCGGCCGGTCCGGCAGTTCCGCCAGGATGGCCTCGCATCTCTTCGCATGGCCACGGCCCTGGTGGTGAACGAAAAAACCTATCGAACGCGATGACATGGGGGGGGTGCTCTTCATTGTGTTTGGACACCCGAAGGAACGGCCAGCAAGCTGGCCGGGTTCCTGAAGGACAGGAAAAGAGGAGAATCCATGCGCGCGATCATCGTGGAAGACGAGCCCGTCCTGATTGCGGAACTGCGGCAGCAACTCGAAGCTCAAGGGTGCGAGGTGGTCGGCGAGGCAACAAACGCGAAGACCGGGCGATCCCTGATAGAGAAGGAAAAACCGGACATCGTCTTCATCGATGTCTGCCTCGATGATGGGGAGACAGGTCCGAGCCTTGCCGAGACCGATGTGATCGGCAACGCCCAGATCGTGTTCCTGACAGGCCGGCCGGACCTCGTGAATGAACGGGTGTCATCCGCATACCCCGTCATATCCAAGCCCATCGACGACACCGAAATCAGCCTCATCGTCGGCGCGGTGAAGGCGATCGCGCGCTAGGCCGAGGGCCTCAGTTTCCTGATCTCCCGCTTCACCTGGGTGGTGCGGTCGCTTTCCGCAGCCTCGAGAAACCGCCTGAAAGGTCCCGATACCTCCGAGAGTTCTTCTGGCGGACCTTCCTGGACGATCCTTCCCTCTTCCAGAACGATCACCCTGTCTGCGTTCCGGATCGTACTGAGCCGGTGGGCGATGATGAACACCGTCCGCCCCCGCGATGCTTCGTCGATGGCCTTCTGGATCTTCGCCTCCGTGACCGTATCGAGAGCGCTCGTTGCCTCGTCGAGCACGAGGATTCTCGCCGGCTTGAGGAGGGCGCGCGCGATCGACAGGCGTTGCCTCTCGCCGCCCGAGAGCGACTTTCCGCCTTCGCCGATCGGGAACTCGAGACCGCCTTCCTTGCGTGCGACCAGTTCGGAGAGTTCCGAGAGCTCGATCGCGGTCATGAGCTCATCGTCCGTTGCGTCGGGTGCGCCGATCCTCAGATTATCTGCAATCGACCGGTCGAAAAGACCCGCATTCTGCGCCACGACCGCAATGCTCGCCCGCACCGATCGGCTGTCATATTCCGCAATATCGACCTCATCGATCAGAACACGGCCCTTGGTCGGCGAGAAGATCTTCTGGAGAAGGGCAAGGAGCGTGGTCTTCCCCGCACCCGTCGAACCGACGATCGCGATGGTGGAACCCGGCGCCACATCGAGGTCGATGTCGTGAACGCCGATCTGGGTCCCGGGAAACACGAACGTGACGCCTTCGAAGCGCACTCGACCCTCTCCGGGAGGCAGTGCGGGCCGGGGCGTCTCGCTCCCGTGCGCCTGCCCGCTCTCCAGCAGGTCGATCAGGGCGCCCATGACCGGAACCTGGGGATAGAGCCTGGTGACCGCCCCCGCCGTCTGCTGCAGGCGGGAAATGAGCAGCGTCGCGAAGCCCGTGAACGTGACGACTTCGCCGATCGTGAGACTGCCGCGTCCGACGAGCACCGATCCGACGAGGAGTACGCTGACAATAGTGATCGTCGCCGAGGCCTGGGTGAAGACATTCAGGACGGCCCACCAGTTGAGCACCGGATACTGCCGCTCGAGGATGGTCCGGCCCATGCCGCGAATGGCCTGCGTCTCCTGGTGCAGGCGGGTGAAGGCATGGACCACATTGGCGTTGCTCATGACATCGCTGATACGCGAAGCGAGGCCACGGTAGTGCTGGTCCACCGATTGCTGGTTGGCATAGGTCCGGTCCATGATGAAAACCGTCGCCGCGAGATAGGCCACAATCAGGACCGTCAGCGTTATGGTCAGCACCCCGCTCATCGACAGCGCTATGGGGACGAGAACGAAGAAGGCGGTGAGGGCAGGGACGAACTCACGCAGGAGATTGAGCCAGACGTGGAAAAAGGCATCACATCCGATCAGGACGTTCCGTATCACCCCGCCCATGCCCTCGATCCCGCCGGGGTGAATCGCCCTGGCGAGGGCCGCCTCGAAGGCCTCCGACATGGTCCTCAGCTTGTTTCTGTGAGCCAGCCTGTCCGCCGCGAGCCCCGTGCTGACCGAAAGGGCGATACCCACCACGCCAAGTCCGATCCAGACCGAGAAAAGGCCGCTCACGGTGCGGCCCGAGACCAACCCGTTGATCACGCGGCCGAACAGGATCGCCTCGATCACCTGGATCAGGGCGACCACCATGCCCGATCCGACCAGGGCGGCCAGTTTCAGGCGGGGCTCGCGCAACGAACGCACCACTCGCAGGAGTGTGGTCAGAAGGTCCACGCTGCCTCCCTGTCGGGGCGGTCTTCAGATACAGGCGAGCTGGTCGTTCGCCATCGACGGATAGCTTTTCCGCAGGCGCACCTTCCTGGCAAGGTCCGTGATGATGACACCGGAGAAATCCTTGCCGGTCAGATCTTCCGCCATGTTGATACCGCCGGGTGTATCGACATTGATCTCCATCATCTTGTCGCCGACGATATCGAGCCCGGCGAAATACATGCCGTCCCTCGCGAGCCTCGGTTCGCAGATCTCGGCGAGACGCAGCGCGTCCCCGTCAGGCTGGGCCATTTCGATGCTGCCACCGGCGGTGATGTTGGACCGCCCGTCGGACCCCTCGTTGAACCGGCGGAAGCAGGCATAGGTCCCGTCGATGTGCAGTGGCCTGCCGTTCAGTGTCAGGAGCCTCAGATCACCCTCCGCCGCCAGCGGGAGGTACTCCTGCACGATGGCGTAGCCGTCACGGACGGTCGCCTCGATGATCACGTTCAGGTTGGGGGTGGAGTCCTCCTTGATGACGAAGACGCCTTCGCCGCCCGAACCCTGGAGCGGCTTGATGACGGCCTTCCCGCCCATCTTCTCGATGAAGTTCTTGATCTCGTCCGTATCGCGCGCAATGCACGTCACCGGCCGGACTTCCTCCGGGTAGGTCTGGAAATAGGTCTTGTTCGAGGCATCGGTGAGGTGGGCGGGGTCGTTGAGAACAAGAACGCCCCGGTTGGCGACGAGCTGCGCGAAGAGGAGCCCTGAATTCGGGGCCCACGGCCTGTCCGTGACCTCATTGGCGGGATCGGAGCGGAGGAGGAGGACGTCTTCTTCGGTGACGCGGATCTTCTGCGGCTCGTTGTCCGCGGCCTGAAGGTCCCCGAGGAGGTCCTTGTCGTCCTTGTAGTCATCCTTGCGCGGCTTGCGTGCGATGGCGCTCACATGGCCGTCGGCCTCATAGACATAATCGACGATACTCACGAGGCTGACCTCGTGCCCATCGGCGATCGCGCGCCGGGCCAGGCGGATCGTCGTGAAGTTCTCTTTTTCCGTCTGGATATCGTTGATGATGAACGTCAACTTCATGGCTGTGGCTCCGCTTGGTGCAGTTCGTGAAGGTCTATGGTCGAAATATTCCGCAGTCGTTCTCTTGTCGTGGCGTCCCGCAGGAAGTGGGGCAGGATCCGCGGCGGCTCCAGCAGCCCTTCTTCGAGAAGGTCGCAGATGACGTCATGCTGCCCGAGATCGTACTTGCCCGCGAGAAGATGCTCGAATTCGGTTCCCTTGCGCAGGGTCGCGAGGAGGTCGTCGAGCCCCCTGAGGTAGCACGCGTCCTTCGTCAGGCCGCCGCCGCGCTTGGCCCTCACTGCGGTGTCGAAGGCATCGTGGGCCGGGATGCCGTGTTCCTCGTGAAGCAGTGCGAAGATATCCTCGATCCGGCGGTGTTGGACCGCCTCCTCGCAGGCGATCACGCGCGCCGCGAGGATCCTGAGCCGCGAAGGGGGCAGGAAACCGGAGAGGTATTCGGCAAAGACCCCGAGACCTTCCTGCAACGGATCGTAGTGGGCCGTGCCCACCTCGAGGAGCCGCAGGGGCTGGCAGTAGCCGTTGTACCGGGTCACCACGTGGATACCGACCTCGTGGGCGATCAGGGGCCTGATCCTGGCTTCAGGGAGCTCGGCGTAGCGGTCGACGAGAAGGTGTCCGTGATTGACCATGATCATCGAACTGACGTCGTCTTCGATACGGACTTCGGACCAGAGGTTCGGCGCCTCCTCACGGTAGCGCTCGATTTCCTCCTCGGCCTGGCGCGCGAGTTCCAGTCCGTCCCGGTCGTCCGGCAGCGGCTCTTCGGCTTCCACTTCGTTCAGTATTCGCACCGCCTTTTCCGAAAGTCTCGCCTCGACCGATCCGAAAAGCTCGAGCGACGCCGTGATGAAGCCGTCCGTGTTGCGCGTCCGCAGAAGGTTGAGCTGAAGGTCGAGCTCGCCCTGCTTTGCACGCAACAGGGACTCCACCCGCGGGTTCTCGATCTCTGTGATCGGTAGGCTGAGCAGCTTTGCCCTGGCATCGTCGAGGTTGAACCCGATCTCGCAATAGGTGAGGTCAGGCGCGCGACGGTAACCGCCCTCCTTGAAGACTTTCCACCGCGCCGCGTTGCCCGTGGGTGAAAGGTGTCCGAGCCAGTCGATCTGATGATCCAGCGCCACCAGCGCCGCGTCGGTCTTTCGTGCTGCCTCGCACAGGCTGAGCTCGGCGTCGCCTCTCACGACAGGAACTCCCGCTTCACCCGGCTGACGGCTTCAGCCAGCCCGAAACGGAGATCTTCGACGACCGGCAGGTAGGCCTCGCCGGTCCATTCATCCATGTAGAACTTCTTGTACTCGAGGGTGATCGACGCAACATCCTCCCCGTACCGAGCGAAGACCCATTCCGGCCAGTGCCCCCCGTCATCGTACCGCACGTTGCGCCTGACATCGAGCTTTCGCGTATGGGCCCGGTGGCGGGCCAGCTCTTCGTGGAACGCATCGAGGAGATCACCGAATTTCTTCGGGTCGAGAGTGGTAACGCCTAGGTCGATATCCGGATTGTCCTCCTGCGGAGCGGCATGGGCGAAGGGGCCGTCGCGGCGATGGTTGTAGCTGTGGACGTCGAGCAGCAGGATCCGGCCATGCTGCTCGATCATGCCTTCGATCCAGCCCGCCATCATGTCGTAGTAGTCGTCCCAGAGCCTCAGCGACTGCTCGACTTCCTGGTCTGTCGGCGGATCGTTCCACACCTCGATCCCCCAGGCGTCTTCCGGGGAGCGGTAGACCGCCTGTTCCCGCGGGCGGTTGAGATCGACCTCGAAGCGGGAGACATAAGAGCGGAATGCATGATCACCGGTCGTCGACCAGATCCCGGTCATGGGATCCTCTTCCCGCCGCCTCAACGCGGCGTCCGCCCGAAAGCGGCCCGAAAGTTCGGACCGGACCTGATGGCCCGCATGAACGGCCGTCGCAAGAACAGGCCCCATGCCCTCCACGATATCCCAGCCTCGCCTGTACCAATGTGCCTCGACCACGAAGGACCTCCTTTGCTCAGGGTGAGGGGAGGCCGGCAGGCGGGTTCAGGTTCCTACGCTCACGCCGTCGTGAGCGGAAAGATCACAGGGTCAGGGACCGGGTCGACAGGCGAGACCCGGCGATCACCTCAAGGGCGGTGACGTAACTTGTCAGCTTATGGGTCACGATGCCTTGTTTTTCAGGGTCCGGAAGATAGACCCTTACTTCCTCGGGAAATGCGACCGCGACCTGCCCTTCGAGGCGGAGAAGCTGTGCGAGCTTGATGTTGCGTGGCGCGTCGAGGGGAACCACCGCGTCCAGTCCCGTCGGGGTATCGCGATCGGCGACGATGGGAACCAAGTCGCGGGAGACGGCCCTCGGCATCGGCTCCCGGGCCCGGATAGCCTCGACCTTCCCGACGGCACTCCGCGACACCTCACCCGACGGCTTCACGATTTGCATCCGATTGCTCCACGCTATGATGAACGAAGTCTCTGCGAATTCTAATGATCTTGGCGCGGAATGTGGTCGAAATGAGGAGCCGGACCGCAAGAAACCGTGAGAAACCTCACAGCCCGTCCACGTTCGCAAGGGGCGCGACCGGAGCCGCCAGGATCTTCTCAACGAAGCTCACGAACCCCCCGGCCATCCTCGCTGGCACCTCCTCGGCGCAGCGTGCATTCAGGCTCAAGACGACCGGATCGGCAGTCTCCCTGCGGGAAGGCGCTGCACTCACGCCTCGGGAGCCCGCGGTTTCGGACGAGGGAGGCCGGGTCCCGGCCCTTCAATGTTCGCTTTGACCGGGAGCGCACATTCGGACTTTGGACGCGCCGGCCAGAAAGCCCGTGGCGGACCTTTCCGACAACGGCGTTGGAGAGCCCCTGGGGACGCCGTGTCAACACTTCGGAAACCGCACATTGTCATGGTAACCCCATGACGAAGGACGCAACCGACACACCGGTCCCTCGCAGGGCCTGGAACAAGGACCGTGCGGTCGGCCAGATGAAGCCCTTCGACCCGGAGGAAGCCAGGCATGTCCGGGAAGTTCTCGAAGCGGCAGCGCGGAAATCTCCGGCTCGCTCGCGCGACCTGGCGCTCTTCAATCTCGGCCTCGATGCCATGTGCAGGGCTGGCGAAATCCTCGCACTGAAGACCGCCGACGTCACCGACCACCTCGGAAGGGTCGTGGCGGAGTTCGACATCCTGCAGGAAAAGACCGGACGGACGAAGACCGTGACCCTCGGCCGCGATGCCCGCCGTTCGCTTCAGGACTGGATCGATCTTTCGGGCAAGGAAGCGGGCGATTTCATCTTCACCTCGATCGGGCCGAGGGCGTCGAACGGGCCGCTGTCCCGGATGCAGTATTCGCGGCTCGTGAAAAGCTGGGCGGAGATCGCGCGGCTCGATCACAGGCGTTTTTCCACCCACTCGATGCGGCGGACCAAATCCTCTCTCATCTACCGGGAAACGAAGAACCTGCGGGCCTGCCAGCATCTTCTCGGCCACAAGTCGATTGGTTCGACAGCAGAGTACCTGGGTATCGACCGACGCGAGGCGCTGGACATTGCGAAGAAAATCAAGATCTGAACGGTCCGTGGACCCCACTGGCCTGCTGCTGCCGCGAAAGCCTTGCGCGGAGGCTCCTCTCCCGCTCGCAACAAATCTGCCTACCCGGGATCGTCCATCATGACCCCTGCGCCCTCGGCGTCCCCGCTTTCCTTCTCCCGGCGATCGGTGCTGGGCGGGACGCTCGCCGCCATGGCGGCGCCTGCCCTTCCCGGTTTCCAGCGCCGCTCCCCCGATGTGATCATCATCGGTGCGGGGATTGCGGGCCTCACCGCAGCCCTGGCGCTTGCCGATCAGGGTGCTGAGGTCGTCGTCCTCGAAGGGCGGTCCCGGCCCGGAGGCAGGATCGCCACCCTCGACGACCTGCCGGGTCGGCCCGAAGCCGGCACACCCGTCATTCCCACCGGAGCCAAAAGGGCGATCGGTCTTACGGAACGCTTTGGCATCGAAACCATCAGGGCACCTTCGGAACCGCCCCTCCACCGCTGGCGTTTCGCGATCGGCGGCGAGGTGTTCGAGGCCACCGACTGGCCCGGGCAGGACGTGAACCGCCTCTCCCCGGGGGAGCGAAGGGTCCTGCCGCCCTTCCTCCTCGGGCACTACGAAAACGGGCTCGGAAAGATGTTCCGGGAACGCACGAACTGGACGAACGCGGAGGAACGCGACATCAGCCTGGCTTCCCATCTCGACCGGCGGGGAGCGAGCGCCGAGGCGAGGCGTCTGATCGGCGTCGACAGCCCCTGGGGAAGTTCCCATGAAGTTTCCGTCCTGCACATCGCCCGCCAGCTGCACCAGCGCCGCCTCGACCCGCTCGAAGCGCGACTGATCCCGGGGGGCGCCCAGCGCTTTCCCGAAGCCCTTGCCGCCGCGCTCGCGGACCGGATCAGCTACGGGCGGCGGGTGGCCATGATCGAGGAGGGAGATCGGGAAGTCATCGTCCGGCTGACAGGCGGACAGCTCTACAGCGCGCCTCACGTGATCTGCACGGTTCCCTTCGCTGCCCTCAGGTCGGTCGATCTCAGGGCGGACCTTTCCCTGCCTGTCGCACATCTCATCGCCAGCCTGCCCTCCGCGCATGTCACGCAGGTGCATTTCGTCGGGTTCGAGACCATTCCCGACGGAACACCCTACCGTTTGTGGACCGACGATCATCGGCTCGGGGAGGTGAGCCTGCGGAACCATGACCGCAAGCACATCGTCGCCACATTGAGGGGACGGGCCGCCGACCTCGCTGACCGCAGGAGCGAAGCCGCCGTCCTGGCCGATGCGGAAACCGCCCTACGCCGGCTCGTCCCGGGCCTGCCGGAGTTCCGGGCACGGAAGGTGGTCAGTTGGCAGAACGATCCCTTTGCGAGGGGGGCATGGCATCTGCCCGGCCCCGGGCAGATGAAGCACCTTGCGGCAGCCGTCACCGAACCGGGCAGGCGTCTCCATTTCGCAGGGGAGCATCTGGGACTGTCGGCGCTCGGCATCGAAGCCGCTCTCGAAAGCGCCGAGCGGGCCGTCGCCCGGGTCCGCGCCTAGCGCCCTCCCCGCCTGATTTGCGAGCCCGGCACGGGCCGGCTACATGATGGGCCGCAGCGGCGGAGGAACGCATCATGGTCGGTCTTCTTGACGGGATAAGGGTTCTCGACCTGACGCGCCTCCTGCCCGGTCCCCTCGCCACCATGCACATGGCGGATCAGGGTGCGGAGGTCATCAAGGTCGAGGATCCCGGACGCGGCGACTACGCGCGCGAGGACATGGCGTTCGGAATGGCCATGTCTCCGATCTTCCACGCCCTCAACCGGGGCAAGAAAAGCGTCGTCATCGACCTGCGGACCGACGACGGCCGGTCCGACTTTATGGACCTGGTCGAGGGCGCGGACATCGTCGTCGAAAGCTTTCGGCCCGGCGTGATGGACCGCCTCGGCATCGGACCATCGACACTCAGAGCACGGAAGAACGACCTCATCATATGCTCCATGTCGGCTTACGGGCAGACTGGTCCGAGGAGGAATGAACCGGCCCACGACAACAACATGCTCGCTCTGACGGGCATCGCGGATCAGTTTCCGAGGCAGGCCGGTCGGATCGCCGCACCGAATTATCAGATTGCCGATGTTGCGGGGGGCTCTCTCACCGCCCTGGCCGGTATCGCGATGGCCCTGTTCAGGCGTGAGCGGACTGGCGAGGGCGCGTTTCTCGACATCAGCATGGCGGACGGGGCCCTCGCCAGCGCGATCATTCCCTTCACCAGCATGCAGCTGCGGGGCGAGCCGCCGAAACCGGGTGAGGACATCCTCACCGGGCTCCTGCCCTGCTACGGCTATTACGAAACGAAGGATGGCCGCCAGATCGCCATGGGCGCCCTCGAGCCGAAATTCTGGCAACTGTTCTGCGACCGGGCCGGTCGCCCCGACCTCATGGCAAAGGGTCTCGCGATGGGACCGGAAGGCAAGGCTGCCAAGGCCGAAGTCGCCGATCTCTTCCGCTCCCGGACATTCGAGGAGTGGCGGGCGCTCCTTGAGGACGCCGACGCCTGCGTGACGCCTGTCCTGACCCTCGACGAGAGCCTCGAGGACCCGCAGGTCACCGCGCGCGGCATGGTCTACGAGGCCGATGACCCGCAGGACGGAACCATGCTGAGGCTGGCGTCACCCTTCGTCGTCAACGGGGAACGGGCCAGGCCTTCCGCCCCCGCACCCCGGCATGGGGAGCATTCCGCCGAATATCTCGGGACGTCCGATGAAACGTGAGCTGACGATAGAGGAGGTCACCTATCGCCTCCACACCCCCTTCGTCACCGCCCATGGTCCGCGGGACAGACAAACGGCCCTGCGCGTCACCCTCAGGGATGGTGGCAGGACGGGGCGCGGTGAAAGCCCGGGCGTGTCCTATCGCGGCGAGACGCCCTCGAGCATGGCACAGCAGATCGATGCCGTCCGTACCCCCATCGAAGCCGGGATGGACCGGCAGGAACTCCTCTCGGTCCTGCCTCCCGGGGGGGCGCGTGCCGCGCTCGATGCTGCGCTTTTCGACCTCGAAGCGCAGTCCGGCCCGCCGGCATGGGCCATCGCCGGCTCTGCGAGGGAACCCGAGGCGGTCCTCACCGCCTACACCATCACGCTCGACACGCCCGACGCCATGCGGTCTGCGGCGGAACGCTCGTCGGAGAAGCCGCTTCTCAAGGTGAAGATCGGCGGCGGCGACGGCCTGGACCTCGAACGGGTGAAAGCCGTCCGCGAGGGTGCGCCGGGCGCCGAGCTGATCGCGGACGGGAACGAGGCCTGCGCATTCTCGCAGGTTGTCGAGCTGGCCGCGACCATGGCGGATCTCGGTTACGCCCTCCTCGAACAGCCGCTCAGGGCCGGCGAGGACGAAAGACTGCGCGGTCTCGACCTCGCCTTGCCGCTCTGTGCGGACGAGTCGCTCTTCGTTGCCGGGGACCTTCCGGCCCTCGAGGGGATCTACGCCTTCGGCAACATCAAGCTCGACAAGACGGGCGGGCTGACGGCCGCCCTTCTTCTCGCGGATGCCATCGACAAGGCGGGCATGAAGATCTTCACGGGCTGCATGATCTCCTCCGCCCTCGCGCTGGCGCCTTCGTTCATCATCGCGCAGCGGGCGGCCTTCGCCGATCTCGACGGGCCTCTCTGGCTCGCCGACGATCCGGACCCGATCACGCTCGAAGGCCGGGGACGGCTCGCGCCGCCGCCCGGAGAGGTCTGGGGAAGCCAGCGGGAGGTCTCCTGACGATGGGCCCCCCGGAGGTCCCGTAAGCTGAAGCGCAGGATGGCCAGCGAGCCCGCGATTGACTCGCGGCGCGATGCCGCAGACAGTTCACGCGGCGGTGCCGGCATCAGGCCGGTGAAAAGGGAACCCGGTGCAAGCCCGGGGCTGTGCCCGCAACTGTGAGCCGGTAGCGGCTGACCGAATGCCACTGGGTCCTCGACGATCCGGGAAGGTGGTCAGATCCCGCAACGACCGGTGAGCCAGGAGACCTGCCGCCACGTCGTTCGTTCCGTGTCCGGGATCAGACCACGGGAACGGGGAGGCTTCTCCTTTCATGGACGACACCTGTGTGAAGTTCGAAGGGCCGCGGCAGGCGGCCGGGAAAGGAAGATCGTGCTCGCAAGCACACTGGCCGCGTCGGCGGCCTTCGTCGCCCTGCAGTCCGCAGGCGACGACACACTCCTCGTCAGGGGTACGCGCCTCGACCAGCTCACCCGCGATGCCGGGACCGCGGTCACGGTGATCACGGCCGAGGACATCCGGCAGTTGGGAACGGTCTTCCTGGCCGACGTGCTCGCTTCGGTCCCGGGGCTGACCCTCAACCGGGCCGGAAGCTTCGGCGGAGCCGCGTCGGTCAGGCTGCGCGGCGCTTCCAGCGGCCAGACCCTCGTGCTGATCGATGGCGTCCCCGCAGGGGACCCGTCCTCGCCGAATGGCGGCAGCGACATCGCAAGGCTCGACGCGGCAACCATCGAAAGGATCGAAGTCCTGCGTGGCCCGCAAGCGACCCTGTGGGGTTCCGAAGCGATCGGCGGGGTCATTCTCATCACGACCAAGAGGCCGCAAGCAGGGGTTTCCGCCACGGCCTTCGCGGAGGCCGGATCGTTCTCCCTCGCCCGGGGCGGCGGGAGCGTGGCCTTTTCCGAAGGCCCGGTTTCAGGGCGCATCGGCGGCACCCTGATATCCGTCGACGGGCCATCCAAGGCCGACCGCTCGCAGGGGAATGACGAAACAGATCCCTACAGGGCCGCGAACCTCCAGGGCGCTCTCACCTACGCCTTTCCCGGCGGCGGGGAAGCGACGCTGTCCTATCTCCTGTCCGACGCAGAAACCGAATTCGACGGTTTCGACGCCGCGGCCCCGGGCTTCACGAGCGATACGGACGATATCGCCTTCACCGAAGAAGAGGTTGCGAGCCTTGCGGTCACGCGCCCGGCCTTCGGCGGGCGCCTCGCGAACCAGCTGGTTCTTGGACGCACCATCATCGAGCGGGAAAACCGGCTCGACGGCACGACGACATTCGAGACACGAGGCGAACGCCTGACCGCGCGCTACCAGGGAACCGTCGAGGCCACGGGCGCTGTCACCCTGGCCTTCGGCGCCGAGGCGGACAATCGCGAGGCCGACGGAGAGGAAACCACCATCGCCAGCGGCTTCCTGCTCGGGGAGCTCAAACCGCTTCCCCGGCTGACGCTCAGCGCCGGACTGCGCCTCGATACCATCGAAGACGGCGAGGACGAGACCTCGGCACGGCTCGCCGCCGCCTATCGGCTGGGCACCGCCATCACGGCGCGCGCCTCCTACGGGGAAGGGTTCAAGGCCCCCACCCTCTTCCAGACCACCTTCGCCTGTTGCGGAGCGAGCGAACCGAACCGGGACCTCGCGCCTGAACGCTCCACGGGAACCGAACTGGGAATCAGGGTGGAGGCCCCGCGGCTGGTTGCCGACATCTCCGTCTTCCATCTCGATACGGAGAACCTCATCGATTTTACGGGGGGGCGTTACGTGAACATAGCCGAAGCGGAGAGCCGCGGCATCGAGTTCGAAGCGTCCCTCGATCTTCTCTCGTGGCTGGACGTCTCCACGTCCTACGCGTTCATCGAGGCCGAGGACGGCGAGGGGAACAGGCTTCCCCGGGTTCCAAGGCACAGCGGGGACGCCACTTTCAGCGTCACGCCGCAAGGACCCATCTCCGGCACACTGACGATCCGGCACAATGGCCGGGAAAGCGACCCGTTCGGAGAAGTCGATGCGTGGACGAGGCTGGATCTCTCGGCGATCTACACCCTCACCGACCGGATCGAACTCTATGCGAGGGTCGAGAACCTGACCAACCGTTCCTATCAGGAGGTTCTGGGCTACGGCACACCGGAGAGGTCGGGCCGGGTCGGCGTGAGGCTGGCTCTCTAGATGCTCCTCGGTCTTCTTCTCTTCGCAGGCGGTATCGTCAGTCTCGATCACTGTGCGGATCAGTATGTCCTCCGCTATGCCGACCGGACAGAGATCGCCGCCCTTTCTCCGGGTGCGGGCGGCGACTACGCCTTCCTGCGCGAGGAGGCAGAGGGCCTTCCGAAGACAAGGCCCGACGCCGAGGCGATCCTTGACCTTCGGCCGGCAACCGTCGTGCGGAGCTATGGCGGCGACCGGCGGCTCCTTGCGTTCCTGGAGCGGCAGGGGATCGAGGTGGTGGAGATCGGCTGGGCCGCAACACTCGACCAGGTTGCCCAAACGCAGGCTCGCGTGGCCGGCGCACTCGGAAATCCGGGCAGGGGCGAAACGGCGGCACAGGCCTTCCGTGAGAAGATCGCTCCGTCGTCCGCGCCGGAGAGGACCATTCTCTACCTGACGCCTTCGGGGGTGACCACCGGGCCGGGATCGTTGGTTCACGAAGTGATCGAGGCGGCAGGTTTCAGGAACTTCGAGACACGGCCGGGATGGCACGACATTCCTCTCGAACGGCTCGCCACCGAAACGCCGGATCTCGTCCTGCGCGGATTTTTCGACAGCGAACGACGCTTCGAGGGGGCATGGAGCCCGATGCGCCACCCCCTGGCGGGCGAGCTCCTCGACGGGGTTCCCATCATCGATCTTCCCGGTGCCTATCTCGCCTGCGCGGCGTGGCCCCTCGGCGATGCCGTCGAGGCCTTGCGGAAGGCGGGGCCGTCATGAAACTCCATCTCGGCCTCACCGCTCTCGCCATGGCACTTTTCGCAGGCAGCCTCCTTCTCGGGGCGGCCCCGCTCTCGGTTTCCGACATCGCCGCGGGGCTGGTCGCCCCGGCCGATCGACCCGAAGCGATCATCCTGCGCGAGATCCGCCTGCCAAGGGCCCTCGCTGCCTTCCTGACCGGCGGCGCCCTCGGTATCGCGGGCGCCGGCCTCCAGGCCCTCTTCCGCAATCCGCTGGCCGAGCCCGGCATCCTCGGCATAGGGGTGAGCGCAAGCTTCGCCGCTGCGCTGATGATCGCCTTCGGAATCGCGGCCTTCCTCCCCCTTGCCGTACCTCTCGCCGCTGCCGGAGGGGCGCTTCTCGCAACGGCCTTCATAGCCCTTGCCGCGGCGCGGCTCAGGTCGGTCGCGACGCTCATCCTGGTCGGTGTCGGGCTTTCGAGCCTTCTGGGCGCGTTGATGTCCCTGGTCCTCAGTCTCACGCCGAACCCCTTCACCCTCGCCGAGATCGTCAACTGGACCTTCGGGTCGGTGGCCAACCGGTCATGGGCGGATATTCGCCTCGGCCTGCCGATGATTGCGCTCGGAGGCGCCTTTCTCCTCTTTTGCCGCCGCTCCTACGCGGCCCTGACCCTGGGCGAGGAGACCGCGGAAACCCTCGGTTTCGCGCCC
The DNA here is from genome assembly GCA_964484475.1 of uncultured Caulobacterales bacterium. Lineage (GTDB taxonomy): Bacteria > Pseudomonadota > Alphaproteobacteria > Caulobacterales > Parvularculaceae > Parvularcula. Next base: position 19,892 of record CAZAFU010000008.1, read on the forward strand.
GGGAAGCTCAGGCTCCTGACCGTCCTCGGGGCGGGGCTGGCGACAGGGGGATCGGTGGCCATGGCGGGAGCCATCGGGTTCGTGGGGATCGTGGCTCCGCACGTCGTGCGCCCCTGGTGCGGGCACGACCCCGGCCGGACCCTCCTCCCGTCCTTCATCATGGGCGGGATCATCCTTCTCGGAGCCGACATCGCCATCCGGCTGATACCCACGCCCAGCGAGTTGCGGCTGGGGATCGCAGCCGCGCTGATCGGCGCACCTGTCTTCGTCGCCATCGCGGCGGGAAGGGGCCGGCGATGAGCATCAGCTTCAGCAACCTGTCCGTCCGTCAGGGTGCGGCCGAAATCATCAGGGGCATCAGCGGGGAACTGCCGAAGGGAGCCCTCACCGCGCTGGTGGGCCCTAACGGGGCGGGCAAGACCACCCTTCTGCGTGCGCTTCTCGGGCTCGTTCCGGCAGAGGGCGAGATCACCATCGACCACCGGCCCCTCGCGGGACTTTCGCGGGCCGGGCGCGCCCGCCTCATGGCCTACCTGCCGCAGAAGCGTGAAGCTGCCTGGCCGGTTCTCGTTCGCGACATCGTCGCTCTTGGCCTGCCCACCAAGCTTCCGCATGAGGAGCGAACGATCGAAGCGGCACTCGACGAAACCTGTGTGAGCCATCTTGCCAAAAGGGCGATCGACACCCTTTCGGGCGGCGAAGAGGCGCGTGTCCACCTCGCCCGGGCGCTCGTCGGGCGGACGCCCTACCTGCTGGCCGACGAACCGGTCGCAAGCCTCGACCCCCGGCACCAGCTCGATGTGCTCCGCCTCCTCAAGGGCCGGGCCGAAGGCGGAGCCGGGGTCGTCGCGGTCCTGCACGACCTCACCCTCGCAGACGCCTTCGCGGACAGGATCATTCTCCTGCATCATGGGCGTGTTGCGGGCGCCGGATGCCCGGACGATGTTCTGAGTGCGGATGCCCTCGCCGGGATCTACGGCGTCGCCGCCCGACGGGTCGGCGGCAGGCTGGTCATTACCGGCCCCGCAAGCTAGGCCGCCCTGCCCTTCGCCTCGGCCTCACTGCCCATCAGGAGAACACGCGCCCGCTCCGTCTGGCGAACGATCGACGCCTGGATGGCCGCTTCGATCTGCTGCGTGATCGACGCCTTCGCCTTGTCGAAACTCCCGTCGAGCTCCTTCTCCACGCGGGAGCGGACCTGTCCTTCAAACAGCCGCTCGCGCCCGGGAAGCTTGTCGGGCAGGCGGCGTGCGAAGGCGGGAACATCGAGGCCCGAGATCCACTGCCGGATCGGCCGCCCCCCCACGGCCACCGCCGCGGTCAGCGCCCCTGTGAAGAACGGAATTCCCCCCAGGGACACATCGACGGCGAGCGTCACCGCATAGGCAAGCGCGATCAGCGTGATCTGGATGATCGTCTCGAAGGGCAGGTCGATGTTCCGTGCCGAGAAGGTGAAGATATCGGGCTCGATGGCGTTCTCGAACTGGAGCTGGATGTCCCGGCTGATGTCATAGGCGGCGTGAAGCCGGTCGAGCTCCTGGTCGAGGGCATACTTGACCTCGTCGCGCCACCATCCGTTGATGGTCCTCACAAAGAAGGACGAACCCTCCTCGGAGCGGATCCAGTCCTGATACCGGATCTCGATTTCCGCACGGACATCGTGGCCTGTCTTGAAGGCGCCGTCGCGCCAGCGTTCGAGGACCGGGGTGACGATCTCCTCGAAGATCGTCGCCGCAAGTCCCGATGAAAGGCGTGACCGGAGTTCGGGAAAGCGCTCCTCGATCAGACCGGGAAGCATCTGGCGAAGCAGTCTCTTCGCCTCGGCCGCGAACCGCTCGACGCTCTCCCGCTTCCGGCCCCATCGGGCAAGGCCGCGGCTGACCATATGTGAGGGCTCGGGGTCACGCAGGACCGGCGCCGAGTTCTCGCCTGCGCCGAAGACCTCCCGGGCGATCTCTTCAGTGAACGGCATCCGCGAGGCCCCACCGGCGAGCAGGACCCGTCCGTAGGAGCTGCCGCGGCGTCCGATCGCTTCCTTGAGGGCGCGAAGGGAGATCCGGTAAAGCTCCTCCCAGCTCTTCCCCTCCAGAAGGAGGGGGTCGAGCGCGAGTTCCTTCGAGGGGTGCAGGGGCCGGTCGAAAGCCGATGCCCTGAATTCGTCGAAAAGCGCGGCGGTGACGGAAATTTCGAGGCGTCGGCGTTCACCGCCGAACACATAGGTCTGGATCGGCGCACCGCTGATGATCTCGTCACGGTCCGCCGGATCCTCGAGGAAGTACTGCTCCTTGGTGCGCCGGGCGAAATAGACCCACAGGTCGCGATAGTGCGGATTGAACTCGAGGAACTTCTCCGCTTCCGGATGGTCCCTGAGACAGGCCTCGAGAACCTGCCGGTCAAAGAAGCTGGCACCGAGGTCGAGGCCTGCGTCGAGAAGCGGCGCTGCCTTTTGTTCCGGTGCGATCAGCGAGAAGTCGAGGGTCGACGAACCGATGTCGATGACCAGGATGTTCTCGCCGCGCGCCTCTGTGGTGAGCGGGGAATTCGGATTGTCGATCGCCTGCAGAAGCGCGGCCCGGCTTTCGGGCACCACCGTCACCTCCGCCGCTGCCATGGGGGTGCCGGAGATTCCCTCGACAAGGATATCCCTGTACTGAACGATATCCTGGTCGGCCGACCAGCCCGAGGGGCAGCCGACCGTGATCGCGGTGGCCGCCCAGCCTTCAGGCGGCAGCGGCGTGAATGCCGCCTCGCCAAGGCAGGCGGCAAAGAAATCGCCGATGTCGTCCTCGGCTTCGCCAAGTGAGCTCGGCCTGGTCTTGAACGCCGCCCGGAGACTGCCCGACTGGCTGCTTTCGCTTTTCGAAGCCTCGCGAATGGCCCGCGTGCCGATGACGATCTTCGGCTTCCCGTCCCTCCTCGTCCTGAGGAGGGCTGTGGGCTGGATGGTCTGCCCCTGGATCTCGACGGTGGCAGGCGCGGCGAAGCGTTCCTGCCGTCCTCCGCCGACCAGCGCTATGGCCGTATCGGCATGGCCCAGGTCGAAGCCCAGAAAATGGTTGGTCATGCCGCGCCCTGCCCTTTCACGACCACGCCGAAGATGGTGGGCCTGCCGTCCTTGCGGGGCTTGAGGGCGGGTTTGAGCAGGAAGGCTTCCGCCGCGCCCGGGTCGATCATGGTCTCGAAATGCGCGCCGTCATCCGTCCAGACCACCTCGTAGCCTGCCCTCGCGGCGAGGCGCTCGGCATTGTCCGCGAGGTCCCGTTCCTTGGGATCCTCGGAACCCTTGAGCATGAGGGCGTCCTGCAGGAACGTCAGGACGTCGTCATCCGCAAGCGCGCTTCTTTCCGGACCGGGCGGAGCGAGGGCTCGCGGCGCCGTCATCGCACCAAGCGAGCGGTCGGCCGCATTGACGAGGCCGGCAAATTTCTCCCGCGGTGCATTGGGGGGCGGCAGGCCCTTGGACGCAGCCCCCTCCTTGCGGCGCGACAGGCTGAGCATCAGGACCGCAGCGACGCCGCATGCCCCGGCGAGGACGAGGCTGGCCTCCGCGACGATCGGCGCCGAAGCGGCAAGCAGGAGCCCGCCTCCGTATCGGGTCACAATGTCGAGAGCCGTTCCGAAGCGGCCGCGCGTCGTCTCCGGCTCGGCCGGGCGTGTCTCAGGGGGGAACGCAGCTCCGAGTGCAAGGGCACGCTCGGCCACTTCGAAAATCTCGTCCAGTCTCTCTGACGCGTAACTGTTTGCTTTCTGCTGCGCTGTAAGAAACAGTTCGCGGAGGCGTTCTTCCGCCTCGTCCCGGCTCCGGGCATCGGCGAGCTCGGGGCGATCGGCCAGTACGTCTTCGAGGTGGGTACGCATTGAATACCTGGTTGGAACCTTCGTCCGATATGGGGTGCGGCGGCGGGACGCGCCACTCTATCGCGCAAAACAGCTTTAAGTAGGAGGTTATCTACCTCCGCAGGTCTATTCTCCCATGCAAACCACCAAAGCGGAAAGGTGTTGGGCCGACATGCGCCATATCATGTTACTGGTCTGCCTCGTGGCCCTTGCCGCTTGCGGGGCCGAGGAAACTGAGCGCGGTGGCCCGCCGCCTGCGAGCCCGGTCGTCCCCTTCACCGTGGATTACGCCGAGGATCGCCGGAGCATACAGGCCGTGGGCACGGCAAGGGCCCGGGCCGCCACCGTCCTCCAGTCGGAAACCGCCGGGGTGGTGGAAGAGATATCCTTCGCCCCCGGTGATTTCATCGAGGCCGGCGACCCGGTCATGCGCCTCGAGGATGATGACGAGGATCTCGCCGTCAAGCTCGCGGCCGTGGCCGTGCGCGAGGCCGAGCAGCTTCTCGAGCGGTATCGCCGGATCGAGGACACGGGCGCGGTCTCCGACACCCAGATCGACGAAGCGCGGACCCAGCTCGAGGCGGCACGCATCCAGCTCTCGCAGGCCCAGCTGCGGCTCGACGAGCGGACGCTCAGGGCGCCTTTCCCCGGCTATGTCGGGATCTCCGACCTCGACCCCGGAACCCGGGTCACGGCCGGTCAGGACATCGTCCCGCTCGATGACCGCCGGCTTCTCTTCATCGACTTCACCGTGCCCGAGGACGTTTTCGGCCAGCTGCGCGAGGGCGACTTCGTCGAAGTCTCGGCCTTCGCCGAGGGCGACCGGGTGCGCTCGGCCGAGATCATCAACGTCGACAGCCGCGTGGATCCGACCTCCCGCAGCTTCAGGGCGCGCGCTGCGCTCCAGAACGAGGACGACGCCCTGCGCCCCGGCATGAGCTTTGAAGTCCGCTTCTCCGTTCCCGGCAACCGCTATCCCATGGTCCCCGAGGCGTCGATCGTCTGGGGCACCGATGGCTCCTATCTCTGGGCCGTTCGCGACGGGAAGGCGACGCAGGTCCCCGTGCAGATCGTCTCCCGCCGGGAAGGCCGCGTCCTCGTGTCCGGCGATATTCCCCGGGGCGCCGTCATTGTCGCCGAAGGGGTCCAGAAGGTCCGCGAGGGCAGCGCCGTGACACTGGTCGCGAACCGTGACGGGACCGTTTCGACCGAAGACGGGGTCGGCGGCTGATGGAAGGGCTCCCTTCCCTTTCCGTCCGGCGGCCGCTTCTCGCAGCGGTTCTCAATTTCCTCATCGTGATCGCGGGTCTCGCCGCGATCTTCGGCGTGGAGGTTCGTGAGCTGCCCGATGTCGATCGGCCCATCGTCTCCGTCCGGGCGGTCTTCCCCGGCGCCGCGCCCGAAACCATGGACGCCGAGGTGACGAGCATCCTCGAAGGGGCCGTTGCCCGCGTATCCGGTGTCCGGGACATCCGCTCCTCGTCGGAGGAGAACAACACCCGCATCCGGGTCGAATTCAGGCCGGGCGTCGATCTCGACACGGCTGCGAACGACGTGCGCGAAGCCGTGGCCCAGGTCCAGCGCGAGCTCCCCGACCGGGTCGAACAGCTTTCGGTGACCAAGGCCGACCAGGACGCGGATCCGATCATCCAGCTTTCCGTCCTCGCGCCCGGCAAGACCGAAGAAGCGCTCACCCGCCTGATCGACAACGACATCGTGCCCGAATTCCAGGCCGTCGAAGGCGTCGCGAGCGTCAACCAGTTCGGCGCCAGGGAACGGCAGTTGAGAGTGGTGATCGATCCCCTCCGGCTCAGCCGCTACGGCCTGACGGTTTCGGACGTTGCAACCGCCCTCGAAAGCGCGCCCTTCGACGTGCCGGTGGGCAGTTTCCTCTCCTCCGACCAGCAGCTCATCGTCAGGGCCGAAGCGACTGCGGCGACGCCCGAGCGGGTCAAGGCCATCGTGCTGCGCGGCGACATCACGATCGGCGACGTGGCCGAAGCCTATTTCTCGCCGGCCGATGCGACGAGCTTCGTGCGGCTCGACGGACAGCCGGTGATCGGCCTGAACATCGTCCGTCAGGCGCAATCGAATACGATCGAGATCTCCACGGAAGTGCGCCGCGTGATGGAGCGGCTCAACGACCGTTTCGAGGGCGATCTCGAGATCATCCTGAACACCGACGACGCCGTCTTCATCAAGGCCAGCGTGAGGGAGGTGGTGACGAGCCTCCTGATCACCGTCGGCGTGGTGATGGCCACCATCTTCGTCTTCTTCGGTTCCGCCCGAGCGACGCTCATCCCCTCCCTGGCCATTCCCGTCGCGCTGGTGGGGACCCTTGCGGGCATCTATCTTCTCGGCTTTTCCGTCAATATCCTCACCCTCCTCGCCCTGGTTCTCGCCACCGGTCTGATCGTGGATGACGCCATCGTCGTTCTCGAGAACATCCAGCGCAAACGCACCGAGGGGATGAAGCGGCGGGCCGCAGCGGTGATCGGGACCAGCCAGGTCTTCTTTGCGGTGATCGCGACGACGGTGGTTCTCGTCTCGGTCTTCCTGCCGATCAGCTTCCTTCCTTCGGAGACCGGCCAGCTCTTCCGCGAGTTCGGCTTCGTTCTCGCCTTCGCCGTGATCATCTCGAGCTTCGTGGCGCTGACCCTTGTCCCGGCCCTCGCCTCCCGCATCGGCACCGGGCGGAATGCCCTGCCCGGCTGGGCATCGAGGCTCGGCACACGCGTGCAGCATGTCTATGACAGTGCCCTTCGGTTCTGCCTCGACAGGCCCGCCCTCCCCCTCGGTCTCGCGGTGCTCGCCGCCCTGGGCTCGGGCTACCTCTACACGACGCTCGACAGCGAAGTGACGCCATCGGAAGATCGCGGGCAGGTCAACATCTTCGCAAGGGGTCCTGACGGTGTCGGCGTCGATTACATGGACCGCCAGACCGACCTGATCGAGGAGCGGCTCCAGCCTTATCTCGAAAGCGGCGTGGCAACGGGCATCTATACCGTTGTGGGGCGATACGACCCCAACCTGACCTTCGTGACCCTTCCGCTCACGGACTGGTCGAAACGCGACATCTCGCAGGACGAAGTCATAGCCGAACTGAGAGGTCCGCTCGGCGAGATCCCCGGCGTGCGCGCAAGCCCCTTCGGCCGGTCGAGCCTGCAGCTCGGCTGGGGCGGCGGACGCGGCGGCATCCAGGTGGCCCTCACCGGCGGCGACTATGGCCGGATCTATGAAGGCGCGAAGGCCCTCAACGACGCCATCATCGCGGACAGCTCCGTCCTCGCGAACCCTGAGATCAGCTACCAGCCGACCCAGCCCCAGATCGCCATCAAGGTCGACCGTCAACGCGCGGCCGATCTCAACGTCCCCCTCAATGAGGTCTCGGTGACACTGAGGACCATGGTCGGCGGCAACGAGGTCATCGATCTGAATGTCGATGACCAGGCCCTGCCGGTCTTCCTGCGATCCGAGACAGGCAGCGTGACCGACCCCTCCGATCTCCAGAACCTCTACGTTCGGACCGAGGGCGGGCAGCTCATTTCCCTCTCCTCCATCACCACGATCGTGGAGGAGGGCGTCGCCGCCGAACTCGACCGGACGGAACAGCGCCGGGCGATCGAACTGGAGGCGGACATCAATGACGGGTTCACGATCGAGGAGGCTATCGTCGAGATCGAGCGGCTGGCAGCGGACACCCTGCCGGACGATATCGACCTCCTGCTCCAGGGAGAGGCTGCGAGCCTGCAGGAGACCTCGCGCGAGATCTTCCTGACTTACGGGTTTGCCTTCGTCATCGTCTTCCTTGTCCTCGTCGCCCAGTTCGAGAGCCTGACCAGCGCCGTGGTGGTCATACTTTCCGTACCCTTCGCGCTGGCAGCTGCGATCCTTTCCCTCAAGCTGACGGGCGTGTCCCTCAACATCTTCAGCCAGATTGGCCTGGTCATGCTGATCGGCCTTATGGCAAAGAACGGAATCCTGATGGTGGAATTCGCCGACCAGTTGCGGGGCGAGGGACGCAGCCTTCGCGAGGCCACCCAGGAAGCGGCCTCCGTCCGTCTCCGGCCTATCGTCATGACACTGATTTCAACGGTGCTCGGCGCCGTTCCCCTGATCCTTTCGTCGGGCGCAGGGGCGGAAGCGCGCCAGTCCATCGGCTGGGTGGTGTTCGGCGGGCTCGGCATTGCCGGCCTTTTCACCCTTTTCCTGACGCCGATCATCTATCTCGGTGTCGGCCGTTTTGGCGGTGTACGGACAGCTGATCGCGATGCTCTCGAGGAAGAGCTTCGCGAGGTGGAGGCGAAAGCCGTCTGATGCGTAGCCTTCCCCTCGTGTTCCTCCTGGCCGCCTGCGCGGCCGGTCCCGACCTTCCCGACCCCGAATTCGCCCTTCCGGGCCAGTTCGCGACGACCCTCGATATCAACGAGACGCAACGCCCCTGGTGGACAGGTTTCGAGGAACCGGTGCTCGATGACCTAGTCCTCTCGGCTCTCGAGCAGAACCTCACGATCGAGGCTGCGGGCGCGCGCCTCGCCCAGGCCGAAGCGATCCTGCGCCAGGAGCGGTCCGACTTCGTTCCGAGGATCGATGGCGCCGTGGACGGACGGGCGGCGGACCCGGGCCGCGAAAGCGCCGATGCCGGTTTCGTCGGTTCCTACACCCTCGACCTCTTCGGCCGCCTGCGCCGCGAACTCCAGGCGGCCCGCTTCGCAGCTCTCGCGTCGGAAGCGCAGCTCTATGACGCCCGCCGCCTCACGGCTGCGGCCGTTGCGTCCACCTTCATCGACCTGCGCCGCACCGAGGCCCGTATCGCGCTCCTTGAGGAAAGCCTCGAACTGCAACAGCAGACCCTCCGCATCGTCCGGCTCAGGGCACAGGCCGGCCTCGCTGCCGATCTCGATGTGCAGCGGACCGCGGCGGACCTCGCCCGGACCCGGGCGCAGTCCGGCCCCCTGATCGCCGCCCGGGCTTCTGCGGACTACGCGATCGCGCTCCTGCGCGGCGAAGTGCCGGGACTGATGACCATCGCGGAGGAAGTCGAGCCGGTGGTGCCCTCCTATACCGGCGGGCCGGGTAGCGGCGTTCCGGCCCAGCTCCTGCGTCGCCGCGCCGACGTCCGGGCCGCCGAAGCCCAGCTTCTCGCTGCCGGGGCCAGGATCGGCGCGGAAGCTGCCGACCTCTACCCGCGGCTCGATCTTTCCGGCTTCGTGACCCAGGGCATCGACGATGGCGGCTTCACGGGCGACACCGTGTCCACGCTGCTCGCTTCGCTCTCGGTTCCCCTGTTCGACGGCGGGCGGCGCCGGGCGGAGGTCCGGGCTGCGCAGGCTGCGGCCGATGCGGCCCTGGCCAATTACCGTTTCGCCCTTCTCGACGCCGTGCGGGAGACCGAGAACGCCCTGATCGGGATCGAAGCCGCCGAAGCGCGCCGCGCCGATCTCGCCGAAGCGGTGGCGGCGTCGGAGATCGCCTTCGACCAGCTCCAGGCGCTCTACAAGGAAGGGCTCGCCACGCTCATTGACGTCCTGGACGCCCAGCGCCAGCTCATCGCCAGCCGGGAGAGCTTCGTCGAGAGCGAAGCCGACCTCGCGCAAGCCTATGTGAACCTCTATGCAGCGATCGGTGCACCGACCCCGGTGCCCGACGTTTGAATCGCGCTACACGAGGCTCTACGTCACGCCGAGCTCTAACCACCGGAGGCCCCATGCGGAGAACCGCACTCGCTCTCGCCCTTCTGGCCACGGCGGCCTGCGCCACGAAGGTCGCGGCCCCGGACGAGAAGGCCTGGGCCCACGTCGTCGACATCACCAATGCCACCTATCTCGGCAATGACCGGATCAAGCTCGAGACCGAGGCGGCGATCTTCCGCGGGGCCGAAGCGATGGAGTACGCTCTTCTCGCAAGGGCAGCAGGAGAGGCGCGCGCCCGCGGCGCGAAGGGCTTCGCCATCGTCAATGCCGACTACAACCAGAGGCTCGGCTCGATCGGGGGCAGCATGTCACCGCTCGGCCGCAACTGGATCGGCTCCTACGAGGACCTGATCGAGGAACGCGAACGCCAGGCCGAAGGATTCGGCCCCATCACCGGGGCCAGTTTCGTGGTCCTGCTGACTGGCGATGACCGGCAGTTCCTGCGCGAGACCTTCGATACCGACGAGACCTACGCCGCGCTCATCGACGAATGGAAGCGTCGGAAGAACATCGAAGCCAGGGCGCCCGGCCAGTAGGCCGCTCGCACCCCCGCGTCAGTGGTGGTGACCGTGGAGCTCGCCGCCCTGGGTGAAGACCTTCGTTGCAGGCTCCCCGTCCCTCAGGTCCGTCACCCGGTTCGTCCACCGGTCATAGACCGATGACAGGAGGCTCGCATCGGTGACCATGGCTTGGGGACCGGTGGCGAGAAACAGGTAGACCGCGTTGCCGTCGACCTCACCGCCCACATAGCTCAGGGGCAGCTCGCCCGAAAAGGTGATCGTCGCCGCGGCCCGCCTCGCCAGGAACGTCAACGCGCCTTCGTCGTCGAGGCCGGGCTCTCCGCCCTTTGCGGCCTTCAGAAGCTTCAGCGCGTCTTCGGCATGGAGGCGGAGGGTCACCGCCGTCACCGCCCGCTCGCCAATGGTGGTCGCCTCCAGGGTGACATCCACCTCGGGCATGCGGTGGGCATGTGCGGGGGTCGTTCCCACAAGGAAGAGCGCGAGAAGCCCCGTGAGGGCTCCCCGCACACCGGCTCGATCAGCGGCCACCGTCTTCCTCATCCGGCTCCTCGCCTTCGTCTTCCGGTGCCTCGAGAGGCACGTCCGGGCCCTGGTTCTCGGCCGTTTCGCCCTTGTCGTCGCCATCGAGCTCGAACAGGAAGTCAGCCATCTGGTTGTTGGACGGACGGCTGGAGCGGTAGAGCTCGAAACGGCTCTTCGAGACCTGTTGCGGGAAGGCGTTGTTGCTCTCGTCCGCGTCCGCGATCTCGTTGTTGACGTCGATCTCGACGCTGACGATCTCCTTGTCGGTCACGAAGAGCTTGGTGAACCTTTCCGCGTCGTAGCGCCAGACCTCCGCCGGGAGCATCATGTCTTCGGTCGATCCGTCCGCATAGGTGAGCCGCAACGGGATCGGCATCACCAGACCGCCGACATTCTCGAAGCTGATGAAGTGGACGAAGGGATCACGCTCCTGGATGCGGTCGAACAACGCCCGCTCCTCGCTCGTCAGGCCTTCGAGGAAGTCCGCATAGGCGTTGCGGTCCTTGTTCGAAGGTTCGAACTCGTCGTTCTCGTTGTAGAAATCCGACAGCTCCTCGGTCCGCCGCTGGTAGCGGGTCTCGATACCCTCCTCGCGGTTGCGCCGCTGGATCAGGGGTTCGGGCACCTCGGCCTGCTCCTCGCGCTCGAATTCGGCCTCGGTGTCGGGGTCCTGGCTCGAGATCTTGAGGGTGGAAAGATCCGTGACCGCGATATCGACGTGATCGGTGGTGTACCACCAGCCGCGCCAGAACCAGTCGAGATCCTTGCCCGACACTTCTTCCATCGTGCGGAAGAAGTCGGCAGGCTCCGGCCGCTTGAACTTCCAGCGCCGCGAGTACTCCCGGAAGGCCGCATCGAAAAGCTCGCGGCCGAGGATCGTCTCCCTGAGGATGAGAAGCGCCGAGGCCGGCTTGGAGTAGGCGTTGGGGCCGAACTGCACGATGGAATCGGACTGGGTCATGATCGGCACCTGGTTGGTGCTGACCATATAGGACGTGATCACATCATTGGGGTTTGGACGGCCACCGAGGATCGGGAAATCCTCCTCCCATTCGTATTCCGCGACGTATTCGAGGAAGGTGTTGATGCCCTCGTCCATCCACGTCCATTGCCGCTCGTCGGAGTTCACGGTCATCGGGAAGTAGATATGCCCGATTTCGTGGATGATGACGCCGATCAGGCCGTATTTGGTGTAACGGGAATAGGTGACCTCGCCGTCGGGCGCATCCTCCTTGTTCGGACGGTACCCGTTGAACGTGATCATCGGGTATTCCATGCCGCCGCTCTTCCATGCGTTCACGGATTGAGCCGTCGGGTAGGGGTAGTTGAAGGCGAACTTGTTGTAGACATCCATCGTATGGATGACCGCCTCGGTCGAGTATTGCGACCAGATGGGTTCGGCCTCGTTGGGGTAGAAACTCATCGCCATGACGAGGGGGTTGTCCCTGTCGTCCTGACGGAACCCCATGGCGTCCCAGATGAACTTGCGCGAACTCGACCAGGCAAAATCGCGGACGTTTTCCGCCTCGAAACGCCAGGTCTTGGTGTCGTCCGTGCCTTCCTTCTCGTTTTCGGCAGCCTCTTCGGGGGTGACGATGAAAACGGGGCTGTCGGCGGACTTCGCCCGCTCGAGCCGGCGGCGCTGTTGGCGGGTCAGGACCTCGCCGGCATTCTGCAGCTCGCCGGTCGCGGAAACGATATGGTCCGCAGGCACGGTGATCTCGACATCGTAGTCACCGAATTCCAGCGTGAACTCGCCGCGGCCAAGGAAAGCCTTGTTGTGCCAGCCTTCGTAATCGGTGAACGCCGCAAGCCGCGGGAACCACTGGGCGAGGAAGTAGATCGCATCGTCGGTCGGCTCCTCGGCATCATAAGGGAAGGTCTCGTAGCCGCCGCGGCCGCCAACGATCTTTTCCTTGATGATGTTGAAGTTCCAGCCGATCGTGAAGTCGATGCTGTCACCCGGATCGAGGGGACGGGGCAGGTCGACCCGCATCATGGTATCCACGACGGTGTAGTCGAGATCTTCTCCGTCGGCGCTCACCTCGGTGATCTTGAAACCGTAGTCGTTGTTCTCGAAGTTTTCGATCCGCGCCAGCGCGCCGAAGCTCACCGTGGGCGCGGTGTTGGAGCCCGGCCGTCGCCCGGTGTCGGCGAGGCGTTCGGAAGTGCGCGCCAGCGAGCCGTCGGCGAAGCGGTTCTGGTCGAGCTGAACCCAGAGGTACCGCAACTCGTGCGGCGAGTTGTTGGTGTAGGTGATGTCCTCCGAGGCCTCGATGCGCTTCGCATCCTCGTCCAGACGCACGTCGATGTCGTAATCGACCTTCTGCTGCCAGTACGCCGGACCCGGCTCGCCGGTGGCCGAGCGGAACATGTTGGGCGTGGGAAGCTCCTGCTGGAGCTGTTCGAACGCCCTCGCCCCTGACCCCGTGCCCGTGAAGACCGGTCCGTCCTTTTGTGCGTGGGCGGCAGGCGCCACCACCATAGAGAGAAGAGAAACCCAGGAAACAAGCCGCACGCAAACTACCCCTTACATACCTAGTGTTTAACAGTAACATCGAAGATGTCTCTGTCCAGTGAACGGTTCGAAGATTTCGGGAGGGGCTTAGCCCTCGGGTTGGAGATACCGGTCGAGAAAGCGGTAGGTCGTCTCGACCCGGTGCTGGCCGAGCTTGCCCGCCCGGATGCCGTGACGCTGCCCCGGATAGGTCATCATCTCGAAAGGCGCGCCGGCTTCCTGCAACCGTGCGAAGACCTCCGTCGAGTTCTGGAAGATGACGTTGTCGTCCGCCATGCCGTGGATCATCAGGAGCGGCACGTCGAGATCGCCAAGATAGGGAAAGACCGAGGCCGCATCGTAGCCTTCGGGATTGTCCTGAGGCGTGTCCATGTAGCGTTCGGTATAGAAGGTGTCATAGAACCTCCAGTCCGTCACCGGCGCGCCCGAAACGGAAGCCGCAAACATCCCCTCAGGCGCCCTGAGCGCAAGATGAAGGGCCATGTAGCCGCCATAGGACCATCCGTTCACCCCGATCCGGTCGGCATCCACGAAGTCCTGGCTCGCAAGCCAGCGGGTTCCGCGCACCTGGTCGGCGACTTCCGCGTCGGACATCTGACGGAAGATCACGTCCTCGAACGCCTTGCCCCGGCCCCACGTGCCGCGGTTGTCGAGGCGGAACACGACATAGCCTTTCTGCTGGCTGACCTGGTCGGCCAGGAGCCCCCTGCCCCAACTGTTCGAGACCCGCTGGACATGCGGGCCGCCATAGACTTCGACGATCGCTGGATAGGTCTTGTCCGGATCGAAATCATGCGGCTTGATCAGGGCATAATGCATCGTCTGCCCGTCCTCCGCCTCGATCGTCCCGAATTCGGGGGCGGCATGGGCATCGAGGTAGGGGGCGTAAGGATGATCGGCATCGAGAGCATTCTCCTCGATCCAGGTGATCAATCCGCCGGAGGCGTCGTAGAGACCGGTCTGCGGGGGTGTCGTCACGTTTGAGGATGTCGCGACATAGCTCGCCGCATCGGGTGCCATCGTGACGCTCCAGCTCTTCCCGGGCTCGGTGATCCGCTCCACGTCCCCGCCATCGAGGCTCACCCGGTAGAGGTGCTGCTCGAGAGGGGTGTCCTTGTGGGCCGTGAAGTAGACGTGACCACCCTCCTCGTCGATTTCCTCGACCGCCATCACCTGCCAGTCGCCAGAGGTCAGCTGTGTCTTCTCCCCGTCATCGGAAAACCGGTAGATGTGCCGGTAGCCGGTTTCCTCGGTGGTCCAGACGAAACCGTCATCGAGCCCGTGGAAGTCCTTGGACAGATTGATCCAGGCGGGCTGCTTCTCGGTATGGACCGGCGTCACCTCCCCGCTGGAGAGATCGACCCGGGACAATGTCAGCTCGGTCTGGTCGCGGTTGACCGTCTCGATGAAGAGCCTGTCCTCGTCCGCCCAGTGCACGCGGGCGAGATAGCTGTCGGGCGATGCGCCCCACTCCACCCTCACCGGGCGGCGGCGGTCCATCCTCCTGACGAAGAGGTCCACGACCGCGTTCGGGCGGCCGGCCCTCGGGTAACGCTGTTCGATCACCGTCACGTCGCCCGCGGCGATGTCGAAGCGGGGAACGATGTCCACCCCGGTCTCGTCCGTGCGCGTATAGACAATGGCGCTGTCGTCCGGGCTCCACCAGTTCCCGGTGTAGCGGCTCATCTCCTCCTGCGCGACGAATTCCGCGGTGCCGTAGCTGACACCGTCTTCGGGTTCGGGCGAGATCCGGCGCTCGCGTCCGGTTTCGAGGTCGATGGCGAACAGCGCGCCGTCCCGCAGGTAGCTGACGTAGCGCCCACCCGGCGACACCTTGGCGTCGTACTCGAATTCCCCGGTTTCGGTCAGCCGGCGCACATCCTGGGTCTGCGCGTCCACGAGGAACACATCGCCTGCGAGCGGCACGACGATGCTCTCCCCGACCTCGTCCCAGGTATAATCCACGATCCCGCGGGAGCCGGAGATCCGCTTGCGTTCGCGAAGCGCCTTTTCCTCTTCGGAAAGCTCGAAATCGTCAGGCTCCAGCCGCATCGAGTCGACCAGCATCATGGTCTCGCCGGTTTCGACATCGAAGGCCCAAAGGTCGTAGCGGGCCGAATCATCTTCCCGCGGGCGCAGCAGCGTGACCATCGAACCATCCGGTGCGTAGGCCACGGCCTTGGGGCTGGCCCCCGAAAGGGCGGGGCTTTCATAGAGCCGCTCGACAGGCAGCTCCTCGGCGGCAGCGGGGACGGAACAGGCGAGAGCGGCAAGGCCGGTGGCGGCAAGAAGAGAACGCATCATGCTGCCTATGTGGACGATGAGGGCAGTCACGCCAACCGCCGCGGACGATGAACGCTCAAACAGCCGCAGCCCGGACCGGGATCACGACATGGCCGCGGACTTCCGCGCCGCTCTGCGGAAAAGCGCGAGACCGGTCGCGACGCAGCCGGGCCTAGCCTTCGAGGATCTCCTTGATCGAGTTGTCCTCGTTCATCAGCACCACGGTCGGCTTGTGGGCCTTCGCTTCCTCGGCATCGACGTCACAGAAGGCCGTGATGATGACCCGGTCGCCCACATGGGCGAGGCGGGCGGCCGCGCCGTTCAGCATGATCTCGCGGCTGCCCGGTTCGGCGGGGAGCGCGTAGGTGGTCAGGCGGTTGCCGTTGGTGATGTTCCAGACGTCCACCTTCTCGTTCGGCAGGATACCCGCCGCCGCCAGAAGCTCCTCGTCGATCGCGATCGAGCCTTCGTAGTGAAGGTCGGTCATGGTCAACGTCGCCTGGTGCAGCTTCGCTTTCAGAAGGGTCAGTCGCATCGGGTCTCCTTGCCTCCGGCTCTCGGCTGGAGATCGGTGCGCGAGGCCTATGCCGCAACTTGCGCGATCTGAAAAGGGCGGCAGGATAGTTACAATTTTAACGTGTAGGGCCCGGACTTTCCGGGGCGGCCGGCGAACCGGCCCTGGGCCCGGCAACCTCGCAAACGGCGAATCGCCTTCCGTTTCCCGGAAGATAGCCGCGCCAGGGGCGCCCGATCTGGGTAAATAGTGCCTTAATCCATACAGTTCCCGGTTGCATCACGTTCATGCCAGTGGAAATTACTTTCCATCAACCATGTGGGCGGCGGGCGCCCGGTGGATGGCGAAGCGACGTCAGGAAAGGGCTATCATGACAAGACTTCTCACCTCGTGTGCGATCACCGCACTCACCCTCGGCCACGCCGTCGCGGGCGACGGTTCGTTTGCGGAGCATGGCTCCGGCGTCGAGGCGATGGGTTTCGATCCCGCAAGCCTCACCATCGAGGCGCTCGATTTCCTGCCCCGCAGCCTCACGATCGAGGCTCTTGCGGGGATGGACGCACTCTCCGGACATGACGCCATGCTGCTCGGGGAAGCGAACGCCTTCTGGGGCACGTTCGTGCCGCAGTCGCTCACGATCGAAGCCCTCGGCATGGAGGAGCAGAGCCTCACCATCGAGGCGCTGAGCCTGACCATCGAGGCGCTCAGCCTCACCATCGAGGCGCTGGCCGCTTTCGACGAGCAGAGCCTCACCATCGAAGCCCTCTCGGCCTTTTCGGGCCAGAGCCTGACCATCGAGGCGCTCGCCGCGATCGACCCCCAGAGCCTGACCATCGAAGCGCTGGGCAGCCTTGGGGAAATGTCCCTCACCATCGAGGCGCTGTCGGCCCTTCGCGAAATGTCGCTCACCATCGAGGCTCTCGCCGCACTCGGAGAGCAGAGCCTGACCATCGAGGCGCTGTCGAGCCTCGAGGAGCTTTCGCTGACGATCGAAGCGCTTTCGGCTCCGCTGGAGAGCATGGATTTCGGGGAGTTGTCCCTCACCATCGAAGCCCTTGCGGCCATGCAGGAGGCGTCCCTGACCATCGAGGCGCTCAGTCTCACCATCGAGGCTCTCGACATGACCGCCCTTGCGGCGGAGATGTCGGCGGCCGAATTCGAGCAGCTTTCCCTGACGATCGAGGCGCTTGGCGGGCTCGACCAGCTCAGCCTCACGATCGAGGCCCTCGGTGCCAATGCCGGGCAGCTCCTTTCCGCGATGAATGCCTTCGAAGCCATGATCGATGGCGCCGAAGCCGCCTTCGGTGACCTTGTGACCAGCGCCACGGGGCAGGATTTCGAAGACGGCTTCCTGGCGGGCTTCAGGGCCAGGCACGGGCTCGAAGGCAGCGGCTTCTTCGATCTTCTGTTCATGGACGAGGCCGATCGGGCCGCGGTCATGATCGACCTCTCCGATCAGTTGACGACCTTTCTCGGGATCGATCATCCGGACCACTGGATGGGCACGACCTTCTGGTCCCCCCGGATCGCCGAGATCGGCGGCTATGGAGAGGGGGTCACCATCGGCATCGTGGACCAGGGCTTCGCGGGGAAAGGCCCGCTGCAAAGAGCGCCGCAGACCTTCGGGCCGGTCCATGCCGGAGAGAACCACGGCCGGGCGGTCGCGGGCGTCGCGGCGGGAGCTCTTGACGGGACCGGCGTGATGGGTGTCGCGCCCGAAGCGAGCATCGTCCTGTCCAATCCCTTCCCCGCCTCGGGCGAGGCCGACACCGACGCCACCGCGAACGCCATCGCCGACGTCGGAGCGGCAGGCGCCTCGATCATCAACCTGTCGGTCGGGGAAGCCGGCTACACCTTCTCGCAGGACTGGGTCGAGGCCTTCGCCCGCCCCGACGTCGCCGCCGCAACCCCGGACGCGCTTTTCGTCATGGCCGCCGGCAACAGCGGCGCCGCGCAGCCTGTCGAGGTCGATTTCGGAAACCTCGACATGGTCGACCGGATCGTTCTCGTCGGGGCACTGGGCCTCGATGGCGAGATTGCCGGCTTTTCGAACACCGCCGGGGATGCCTGTTTCAACGTGGGGGGTGTCTGTACCCCGATGATGGACCGCTTCATCGTCGCGCCGGGTGAGCTTATCCTGATCGCGACCGAAGACGGCGTCGGCCGCGGCTCTGGGACGAGCTTCGCCGCGCCCATGGTCGCCGGCGCCGCCGCCCTCCTCCAGAACCGCTGGGGCTGGCTGTCCCGGAACCCCGAGGAGACCGCGGAGATCCTGTTCCGTACCGCGACCGATCTCGGCGAGGCAGGGATCGACGGGGTCTACGGCCACGGGCTTCTCAACATCGAGGCTTCGCAGCGCCCCTTCTCTGTCATGGATCTTGAAATCAGGACCGCCGAGGGCGCCTTCACCCTCATGGATGCGGGCCTGACCCCCGAACTCCTCTCCCGGGTCGATGGCATGGACAGGTTGACGGTGTTCGAGGATGTCGGCGACACCTACCGCGACTTCGAGATCCCCGTCGGCATCCTGCGGGCCGCCGTCTCGGACCCGTCGGTCGGCTTTGAACGCGATGTCGAAACCTATTTCGGCGAGCGCCTCGGGGTCGCGACCGGCGCCACCCAGAGCGTCAGTGGCCTGAGCTTCACGGGCAACGGCTTCACCGACACGCCGGCGGTGACGAGCTACGGGTTCGGGTCGGAGCGGTCGGCCTTCGATTTGACCCTCGTGGCGAAGAGGCCGGCGCATGGCCTCGCCCTGCCCGCCGGGACGCTGGGTTTCGAGACCCATGGGGAGCTGGTCGCGAAGCAGAGCGGCCTCACCTTGCGCTTCGGGCAGGGGGATGGCGCCCTCGCCTTTGCCCCGTCCGCCATCTTCTCGATGACCTCCGATCACGACGTCCTGACGGGGGGCGTGAACCCCTTCGTCGGGCTCGCTTCGGGTGGCGCCTACGCAAGGAGCGATGTTCCGCTGACCGAACAGCTCACCCTGTCCGCCGGTTTTTCGGCCCGCTCTCACGCCGACCTCACCCATGACGCCTTCTCCGGCGCGATCGTGGAACGGGTCGCGGGGACCGAAGGCTACAGCGCTTCGGCTGCCGATGTCAGCGTGTCCTACGCCTTTGATGAGAGCACCCGCCTGCGCCTGGGCCTGACGTCCCTGACCGAGACGGATGGCCTTTTCGGGGGGCAGTCGGTCGCCGGTCTGGGCTTCGGTGAAACCGCCGAGAGCCGGTCGGTCACCGCAGCCGTCGAGACGGCCCTTCCCCGCGATTTCCACCTTGCCCTGTCAGGCACGGTCGGAAAAACGCAAGGGGGCCGGGATACGGGAGGTGTGCTGACCATCGCCCCCGAGGGCGCGGTGACGACGGCCTTTCAGGCGAGCCTCGTGAAGACGAACGTCTTCGGCGACCGGATGCGGTTTTCCGTCGCGCAGCCCCTCCATGTCGAAAGCGGTGCCCTCGCAACTCGCAGCTTCCAGGTCGCCGACCGTTCGACCGGGGAGCTCGCGCTCACCGGGGACAGGATCGGCCTGACCGCCGGCGAACGCCGTTTCGTCGGCGAAGCGATCTACGGCACCCCTGTCCTTGGGGGCCGGGCGGATCTCGTGATGTTCGGCCAGTACGACACGGCGCCGATCTTCACGCCGAATGAGGGCGCGGCGACGGCGGGTCTCCGGTTGAACGCGAGGTTCTGAGACAGACAGGCGGCCTCCCGGACTGGGAGGCCGCTTTTTCCACATCAGTCCAGCCATCACCCTTGCGTGCGCGAGAGCCAAAGGCTTTCTTAAACCTCACGTTGCAATACGGCACTGCCGAGGTTTGAAAGCTCCATGCCACGCGTCCTGCGCGCATTCATCTGGGTTGCCGCGCTCGCCATGTCTGTTGCGAGCCACGGCACGGCCCAACCCGAAGACCCTCGCGAACGGGCTGCGTCCATTCTCGCGGAGGCCCAAGGCACGCTTATCGCCGATCCCGAAGAGGGCCTCTCGCTGGCGAGGGACGCCGAACTGCTTTCCCGGCGCACCGCACCCGATCCTGAGATCCTGCAAAAGGCAGCCTGGCTCCAGGCCGAAGCCCTCTTCCGGCTCAACCGCCTGCCCGAAGCCGCTTCGATCCTGCAGGAAACCCTCGACACCTACCCGCCGACGACTTCGCCGATCTCGGGCAAGCTGCTGATCGCACAGGGGCGCGTCGCGCGAGCCAACGGCCAGGTCGGCCTCGCCCTTTCGAGCTTCCAGGAAAGCTTCCGGATCTTCAACGAACTCGATGTCCCCCGCTACAAGGCGATCTCGCTCCAGAGCATGGGTATCCTCTACAGCCAGGCGCGGCAGTTCGAACGGGCCATCGACTACGACAAACGGGCGGTGGCGGCCTACCCGGACGATGCGGTCATCCGCGTGGCGTCCCTCAACCTCCGCGGCAATGCCTACAAGGCGATGGGGGCCTATGCTGACGCCCGTCGCCATTTCGAGGCCGCTCTCGAGCTCGAAGCGGTCAGGAACTCCCCGCCGATGGCATTGCGCCTCCTGAGCAATATCGCGGCTCTCGAATACGCCGCCGGCAACCCGGAGGCGGCCAGCCGGGTCACCGACCAGGCCGCCGAGCTGGCCGCAGGTCTGCCCGATGGGGGTGTCGCCGTCCCGCGTCTGCTGACGATGATCAGAGCCATGACCCTGAATGCCGATGGCAACCAGGAGGCCGCAGTGGGACTGGTCGACAGGGCCTACCGGGGCGTCGATCTCACCGCGACGACCCAGGACGATCGCGAGGCCCACCACTATGCCCGCATCATCTACGCGGGTGCTGGCCGTTACGAAGACGCCTTCGCCCATCTGACAGCTGAAAAACGGCTCGAGGACGCCGAGCGGGAACTCGCGGCGTCCGCCAATCTGGCAATCCTCAATGCCGAATTCGAACTCAGCAACAAGGAACTCGAGATTGCGAACCTCAAGGCCGACAGGCTTGCCGGGGATATCGACCTCGTCCGGGCACGGCGCAATCAGGAACGCCTGCTCGCCGGCGCCGCGAGCATCATCGGCCTTGGACTGATCGCGTTCCTGGTCTGGCAGACCGTTCAGTCGACCAGGACCAGGCGGCAGTCGGAGGTGCTGACCCGGCGTCTGGAAAACCTGAACGCAAAGCTGAAACGCTCGAACGCGGACCTGGAGAAGGCCAATTCTGCGAAGACGGAGTTTCTGGCCACCACCAGCCACGAGATCCGCACACCGCTCAATGCCGTGATCAATCTCACCGAGTCCGTCCTTCAGGACCTGCCGGATGGCGGGAAGAACCGGAACAGGCTCAAGACGGCGCTTCGGTCGGCCGAGCACCTCCACGCGATCGTGACGGATGTCCTCGATGTCGCCCGGTTCGAGGGAAAGCGCGTCCAGGTCCATCTCTCGACCGTCGATCTTGCCGCCGTCATCACCGATGTCATCGACCTCTGGAAGCCGAAAGCCGCCGAGAAATCCATCAGCCTCAACCTCACCTTCGATCTCGATGCGAAGTTTTTCCGTACGGATGAGCGCCTGCTTCGCCAGGTTCTCTCCAACCTGATCTCGAATGCGATCAAGTTCACCCAGGAAGGCTCCATCGATGTCACCATAACCGGCGGTGACGAGCGCAATCCGTTGACGATCCGCGTTGCGGACACGGGGATCGGCATCGGCGAGGAAGATCAGCAGATCATCTTCGAAAGTTTCCGCCAGGCCGACCGGAGTAGCACACGGAACTTCGGCGGCACCGGACTCGGGCTTGCGATATGCCAGCAGATCGCGCAGCTTCTGGGTGGGGACATCAGGGTGGAGAGCGCCCTTGGTGCCGGCTCCACCTTCACCGTTGCCCTTCCGTTCCGGGAAAGGGCGATGTCGGAGGATATTCCGACCCCGGCAGTCTCGCTCAACCGGACACAGGTCGAAGAAACACTGGGCAACCTGCGGATACTCGCGGCGGAAGACAACCAGGTCAACGCTCTCGTCATACAGACCATTCTTTCAAGCTGCGTCGCCTCTCTCGATATCGTCGGCAACGGTGCGGAAGCCGTCACCGCAATGGAGGAAGGCAACTACGATGTCGTCCTGATGGACAAGCAGATGCCGGTCATGGATGGCGTCGAGGCAACGCGCCGTATCCGGAGCTTGCCAGGGGAACGGGGCAGCGTCCCGATCATCGCGGTCACCGCCGATGCCTTCGTTGCTGCCCGGGACGAGATCCTCGCAGCCGGCGCCGACGAATACCTTTCGAAACCGATACGCCCCGACGACCTCAAGCAGCTCATCGCCACGACCTGGACGACCTCCCGGGCCCGCCAGAGGCTCCGGCGGCGCCTGTAGGACCGCGAGGAGGCAAGGGCGCCACAACGTTCAGCGATACGGTGCTTAGTTTCGCCCAAGCGTTTAAGGTCCGGTTTCATTTCCGGACCCGTTGCCGGGCTGTCCGGCAGCCGCGTTCCCGATCGAACGCTCCGAGTTCGGCGTCATCGCATCCGGGCGAAGGGCTGTCTTTCATACGGCCTCGCCATAGTTTCGCCTTTCAGGCGTGCTTTCGGGGCATCACAATCCTCTAGTTTTCGCATAGGATATCGATTCGTCCTTCATTGAGCCGCCGATGATGCGGCTCCTCCGCTGCCGACCGAGAGAGGCTACCAGAACGCCATGCCCCCCCTGACTTCTGCGATCTATGGCTGTGAAGGGACGAGCCTCACCGACTGGGAAAAGGGTTTCTTTCGCGAACAGCGCCCCTGGGGTTATATCGTCTTTGGCCGGAACATCGATACGCCCGAGCAGCTCAGGCGCCTTGGCGATGACATGCGCAACGCATCCGATGACCCGGACGCACTGATCTTCGTCGACCAGGAGGGCGGACAGGTTTCGAGACTGAAGGGGCCGCATTTCCGCCATCCTCCCGCTCCCCGGACGTTCGCTGAGCTCTGGCTCAAGGACCCGGAAACGGCTGAAGAGGCTGCCTGGCTCAATGCTCGGCTCATGGCCGAAGAGATGCGTTCGGTCGGCCTTACCGCCAATTGCGCACCGATGCTGGACGTCGTTCGTCCCGAGGCGCACGAGTTCCTCCAGCGCCGGGCCTACGGATCGGAGCCTGCCGGAGTGACGGCGCTCGGCAAGGCAACGGCCCTGGGCCTCCGCCACGGCGGGGTCGCAACCTGTGTGAAGCACGCACCGGGCCACGGAGCTGCAACCCTCGACAGCCACCATGCGCTCCCCATCGTCCAGCTGGACAGAAAACCGCTCGAAGAGATCGACTTCGCTCCGTTCACGGCTCTTCTCAAGGAGCCCATGATGATGACCAGCCACATCGTCTATCCTGCGCTCGACGACAGGAACCCGGCGACCCAGTCGACTGCTATCCTCGGCGCCCTGATCCGTGACGGTTGGGGATATGATGGCCTCATCCTGTCCGACGACATCAACATGAAGGCGCTGGACGGTACGATCACGGAACGATGCAGGCGGGCCCTCGACGCGGGTGTCGATGTCATCTGCCACTGCAATGGCGAGCGTGCCGACATGGAGGCGGTCGCCGCCGCGAGCCGGCCGCTGGAGGGGAAAACCGCGGAGCGGGCCCTGCGCGCGCGCAGCTTCGGGCTTGCCGATCCGAAACCGTTCGAACGCCGCGAAGCCGAAGAACGCCTCCGCCGCCTGGGGCTTTTGGAAGCCTCGCTCTAGACTTCAGGCCGTCCTTCGCACCGGCCGTTCCCCGGGCCGCTCGAGGTCAAGTCGGATTTGGGGCACCCGGACGAAAGGACGACGCCCGCCACCTGCTCTGCCCGGTCTTCCGGCGCACGAAAGAGCGGTCTACCCCGCGAGCGCCCGTGCCATGACCCGGGCGACGTCCCTGACCCTCTCCTCGGGCAGTCCGGCAATGTTCGCCCGGCCGGAGCTCGGCATGTAGATCCCATGCTCCTGCCTCAGCGCCATGATGGCCTCGGGTGCCAGCGGGAGAAGCGAGAACATGCCCTTCTCGTTCGCGAGGCGCTGGAAGCTTTCATCGCCCGTCTCCTCCACCATGCTCGCCGCGAAGGCCTGGCGCAACCGGTTGAGGCGGCTTCGCATGGCATCGAGTTCGTCCGTCCACATCGAAAGAAGTTTCGGGTCGTTCAGGATGGTGCCGACGACAGCGGCGCCATGCGCCGGGGGCATCGAATAGGAGGACCGGATGAGTGATGCTGCCCGGCTCCGCGCGGCATCGAGCATCCGCCCGTCAGCGGCCTTGACGATCAACGCCCCTGTCCGTTCACGGTAGAGCCCGAAATTCTTGGAGCATGAATAGGTGACGATGGCTTCAGGGACCTGGGCCAGGGCCCTTTGCACCGGGGCGATGTCCTCTTCGAGGCCGCGCCCGAAGCCCTGATAGGCGATGTCGATGAGGAGGAGCGCTTCGCGTTCGATCAACAGGCCGACGACCTGATCCCATTGCTCGGCTGACAGGTCCGTGCCCGTCGGATTGTGACAGGGGCCCTGTAACAGAACGATGTCACCGCGCCGGACACTTCCGAGACCTTCCATCACCAAGCCAAGATCCGGGTGCCCTTCCGTTGTTGGATGATATCCGAACCGTTCGATCTCGAACCCGTTCGCTTCGGCAATGCCCTGATGGTTCGGCCAGGTTGGATCGGACAGGAACAACCGTCCGCTCGGGGATATCTCCCTGGCAAGCTGCATCCCGATCGAGAGCGCCCCGCAACCGCCGGGGGTTGCGAAGATCGTCCTGTCGCCCTTGACCTTGCCCATGACGAGCCGCTCGACCCCTTGGCAGAAGAGCGGGTTGCCGTGGGGGCCCTCATAGGCTTTCGTCTTCTCGCTTTCGAGAAGCTGCCGCTCGGCGGCCTTCACGGCCCCGAGGACGGGGGTCCGCCCATCCGCGTCCTTATAGATCCCCACTCCGAGATCCACCTTGTCAGGACGCGGATCGTCGCGCACGGCCAGCATGAGGCCGAGAAGGGGATCCTGCGGTGCGGGCTCGAGTTCGGTCATCAAGGCGGACATGCGTGAAGGCCCCTTATTCTGCGGTTTCCGGTCGATCCTATGCGGTGGCGTTGTCCTTGATGACACCGCGGCGGATCTGGTCGAGTTCGATCGATTCGAACAGCGCCTTGAAGTTGCCTTCGCCGAACCCTTCGTTGCCCTTGCGCTGGATGATCTCGAAGAAGATCGGGCCGATGGCATTGGTGGTGAAGATCTGAAGGAGCAGCCCCTGGTCGTCCGAAGGCGCTCCGTCGATCAGGATGCGGTTCTTTTTCATCCTGGCGAGGTCTTCACCGGTTTCGCCGAGCCGGCTTCCGATCTGCTCGTAGTAGGTATCGGGCGTGTCCTGGAACTCGACCCCGCGGCCGCGCAGGAATTCGACGGTCTCGTAGATATCCGACGTACCAAGAGCGATGTGCTGGATCCCTTCGCCGCCGTAGTCCTTCAGGAACTCTTCGATCTGGCTCTGGTCATCCCGGCTCTCGTTGAGGGGGATACGGATCTTGCCGCAGGGACTGGTCATCGCCTTCGAGATCAGACCGGTCACCTTGCCTTCGATGTCGAAGTAACGGATTTCGCGGAAGTTGAAGATACGCTCGTAGTAATCCGCCCACTGACCCATATTGCCACGCATCAGGTTGTGCGTCAGGTGGTCGAGATAGGTCAGGCCCGCGGAGTTGTCCGCCTCGTTCGCGCCCTCGATGGGCTCGAAGTCGGTGTCGTAGATGGTCTCCGCGCCGTACTTGTCGACGAAGTAGACATGCGCCCCGCCGATCCCCTTGATGCAGGGGATTTCAAGCTCGCCGGGCCCGCGGGTGTCCTCCGCCGGCTCGGCTCCCCGCTCTATGGCCTTCCTGAAAGCCTCCTCGGCGTCCTTGACGCGGAACGCCATGGCATTCGCCCCGGCCTCGCGCGGCTCGAGGAAGGTTCCCGGCTGCCCCCCCCGCTCCCGGTTCACGATGAAGTTGATGTCGCCCTGCTTGTAGCGGACGACGTCCTTCGACTTGTGCCGGCCCACGGCCGTGAAGCCCAGGCGTTTGAACAGGTCCTCGAGGGTTTTGGTGTCACGGGCGGTGTATTCGACGAACTCGAAGCCATCGGTACCAAGCGGGTTTTCGAAAAGGTCGGGCATGGGGCGCTCCATCTCGTTTCAAATGAAACCAGTTTGCCTTCAACCATAACCCGCGTTAGCCTGCAAGGGAGCCGCAAGGACCTCATTTTCACGATGTCTCACCAGCCCTTGAAGCTTGGGAGCTTTCTCCCCTTCCGCCTTTCGCTGGCCTCGAACCTCGTCTCGCAGCGCATCGCCGAAACCTACGAGGAGGATTTCGGGCTTTCGATGACGCAGTGGCGGGTGATGGCCGTCCTGGGCGAGCGGCCGGGACTGAGCGCCAGCGAACTCGTCAAGCTGACTGCGCTCGACAAGGTGGCCGTGAGCCGCGCGGTCAGCCGTCTCGAGGAACGGGGCCTCGTCGAGAAAGCGGCTTCAACGAACGACGGACGGCGCTTCGCTCTCAGCCTGACGAAGAGCGGACTTGGCGTTTATGGCGAAGTCATTCCGCGCGCGCGCGCCTTGGAAGAGGATCTTCGCCGAACACT
>CAZAFU010000009.1:0-42793 GCA_964484475.1 uncultured Caulobacterales bacterium
CCTGCCCGGGATGGTTCAGGCGGCGGAAACGGTGAAGACCAAGAAGGCGGCGGCAAGGGGGGCGACGCGCCGGACGAGGCGGAGAGCTCCGGCGGCAAGCCGCTGCGGGCCGACGAGCTGCGCGGTATGCGGATCACCACCGAGGAGGAGAAGCGCCAGGGCAGGATCGTGGCCGTCATCCTGTCTCCCGGCGACGGCCGAATCGTCGCCGTCCTGGCGGAGTTCGGAGGGTTCCTCGGTTTCTTCGGCAAGACGGTCGAGCTTCCGTGGTCGAAAATGGAGGTCGCGAGGGGGCGCCCCCTGGTGATCGCGAGGGTCAGCGCCGACGAGATATCCCAGCGGGAGGCAGTCGACCCGGACGATTACTGATATTCTCCCTCTCCGTGTCCTGTCCCTGACCTGCGCGCTGGTTGCCGCGGGCTGCTCCCTCGCGCCGGACCGGACCGTTCCTGCCGTGGTTGCCGAGCTACCGGAGACCTACGCAAAGGCCGACCGGGAGGGGGTCTACAGACCACTGGCGTGGTGGGAGAGCTTCGAGGACCCGGTCCTTTCCGCCTTCGTCGAAGAGGCGATCGAGGAGAACCGCGACCTGAGGCAGGCCGTCGCCCGCATCGCCCAGGCACGGGCCCGCAGCGAGCGAGCCGAGGCGGGGCTCTTTCCCCAGGCGAGCGCGGGCGCGGAGGCAAGCTACATCGAGACCGGTTCGGGAGTGTCGCAGAACCGCCGGCCGGGCGGGGGAAGCGCCGCCGGAGGTGGCCAGCGCTTGCCGGCAGGACGCGGCGAGACCGGCGGACCCAGCGCCTTCGAGGAATACGGCGGCTCGCTCATGTTCAGCTACGAGCTCGACTTCTGGAGCCGCATCCGCGACGGCACCCGTGCGGCGGACGCCGAGCTCGCCGCGACCGTCGGCGAGGCCCGTACGGTCCTCCTGTCGGTCATCTCCGAGACGATGCTGGCCTATTTCGACCTCGTGGCCCTCGAGCAGCGTCTCGACCTCACCCGCGGGATCATCGACATCCTCGAGGAACGCTCGAGCCTGACCGAGCGCCGCTTCCGCCGGGGGCTGGCCGACAGTTTCGAGCTTTACAGCATCGAAGAGCAGCTCCGGGTGCTCCAGGGCCTCGAGCCCCAACTCGAGGCGCGGATGTTCGCCGCACGGGCGCGGCTTGCATCCCTGACCGCCAACTATCCGCAGGAGCTGCTCGAGCGCGCAGATAGGCTCGTCGTCCGGCTGCCCGCCCGTCCCATCGAGCCGGGTCTGCCGGCCGAACTCCTGATCCAGCGGCCGGATGTGCGCGCGTCCTGGCTGCGCCTCGAAGCGGCCCGCCTGAGGGTCGGGGTCGCGCGCGCGCAGCTCTTCCCGCAGGTGACACTGTCCGCTTCGGCCGGGACCCAGGCCGAGAGCATCGGCGGGCTGAGCGAAGCGTGGTACGCGTCGCTCGTCGGATCCCTCACCCAGCCCATCTTCACCGGCGGACGCATCCGCGCGGACATCAGCGAGGCGGAAGCCCGTATGGCCGAAGCCGCCGCCGCCTACGGGCAGACCGTCCTGACGGCGATGCGCGAAGCGGAAACGGCCCTGCGCGAGCATGAGGCGAGCCTCACCCGTTACCAGCGGCTGCGCGAGGAACTCCGCACGGCGAACGCATCCGCCGACCTCGAGCGGCGCCGGGTCGAGCGCGGGGTCGGCACCTATGTGAGCTATCTCGACGCCCGCCGGAACGCGCTCCAGGCGCGCCGGGACGTGGTCGATGCCGAACGCGCCCTGGCCGAGGCACGGCTTTCCGTACACCGCGCCCTGGGCGGGGTCTGGACACAGGAAGGCCTGGCCGCCCGGTCCGACGACCTGGTTGCCGCGGTCCTCGGCGAAGACGATCCGGAGGTGCTCAGGTGAGCGAGCGCATGCCCGATCATCCCGACCCGGACGAGCCGCACAGCACGCGGGAGGCCCCGATGCCCCCCGCAGCCGCGCCGCCGGAAGGCGAGAGCCGCGCTCAGGACGCCGAAGCGGAGGATGACGGTTCGACTGGGCGCCGCTGGCTCTGGTGGCTCGTCATCATCGGTCTTCTCGCGGCGGGGGTCGGCGGCGCCGCGGCGCTCTACTTGCTGCGCCAGAAACCCCAGCCCGAGCCGCCCCCGCCGCGTGCGCCCTATGTCGAACTCGGCCGGGCCGAGGCGCCTGGGCGGCCTCTCTTCATCATGGGCAACGGCATCGTGCAGGCGCGCGCGGAGATCGCCCTTTCGGCGCAGGTCGGCGGGCGGGTGGAAGCGGTGCATCCCAACCTCCTGAGCGGCGGCCGCTTCGAGCAGGGCGAGCTCCTCGTCAGGATCGAGGATGACGACTATCGAAACCGGGTCCGGCAGGCACGCGCCACCGTCGCGCAGAGAGAGGTCGAGCTGACCCGCGCCCGGGAAGAGGCCCGCATCGCCCGCCAAGAGCTGGAGAACCTCGAAGACCGCCTGCGTGACGGTCCCGGGACCGCGGACGGCAGCGGGATCGAGGCGGACTTCGACGTGGCGGGCCGCGACGAGATCGAACCCGGCCAGGTCGAAAACGACAGCGGCGGCGAAGGCGCGAGCCAGCAGGGGATCAGTCCGCTGGCCCTCGAGGAGCCGCAGCTGGAAGCCGCCGAGGCTGCGCTTTCCAGTGCCGAAGCCGCGCTGTCGGACGCCGTCCTGGCCCTCGAACGCACGACAATCGAGGCGCCCTTCAACGGCTTCGTGCGCAGCGAGGACGTCGATGTCGGCCAGTTCATCCAGCCGGGCGAACAGCTCGCGCGCATCTACAGCCGCGACGAAGTCGAGGTGATCGTCCCGCTGACCAGCGCCAAGGCCGCGCTGATCCCCGGGCTCTTCGACCTCGAGGCAGGCAGCGGAGCCGGGAGGGTCGACGTCCTGGTCACGGCTGATTTCGGCGGAGAGCGCTTCGGCTGGGCCGGTTACGTCGACCGCGCGCGGGGCTTCATCGACGATGCCAGCCGAACGGTGGATGTCGTCGTGCGCATCCCCGATCCGTTCCGCAGCGGCATGCGGATCGACGGCGCGGAGGGAAGCAAAGGCGACCTCGTTACCGCGCCGCCCCTCCTCGTCGGAACCTACACCTCCGTCGCCATCGAGGGGCAGGAGCCGGACCGTTACCTCACCATCCCGGCACGGGCGTTGAGGCGCGGCGACCTCGTCTGGGCCATCGGCGAGGGTGACGGCGGGTCGCTCCGCCTCCGCATCGTCGAGGTCGAAGTCCTTCTCAGGCAGGACGAACGTATCGCCATCTCAGCTCCCGAATTGCCGGCCGGGGCGCTTCTCGTGATTAGCGATATCCAGACCGTGACCGACGGCATGAAGGTCAGGACCCGGACCGAGGACGAAGGGGCCAGTCAGTGAACGCGCCGATCGCCCTCATGGCGCGCAACGGCGTGGCGGCCAACCTCCTGATGTTGCTCATCTTCGTGGCGGGCCTGACCAGCGCCTTCATCATCACCCAGAAGGTGTTCCCGGACTTCACGCTGGGACGCATCGAAGTGCGCGTCGAGTACCGCGGCGCCGACCCCGGAGAAATCGAGCAGTCCATCGTCCAGCCGATCGAGGAGCAGATCGAGGCGGTCGAGGGCATCCGCGAGGTCACGGCCACGGCAGCCGAAGGCGTCGGGATCGTCACCGCTGAACTCGACCAGGGCGCCGACGTCAACCAGAAGCTCGACGAGATCCAGTCGCGCGTGAACCGGATCACCAACTTCCCCGAGCGTGCCGAGGAGCCGGAGGTGCGCGAGCTGACGAACCGGCGCCGGGTGGTCGAGATCGCCATCTACGGCGACGTGCCCGAGACGACCCTCAAGCAGCTCGCCTACCGCGTCGAGGACGAGCTGGCGCAGAAACCGGACATTTCCTTCGTCCAGACCGCCGGCATCCGGGACTACGAGATCAGCATCGAGGTCCCGCAGGACACGCTTCGCGCCTACGGGCTTTCGCTGCCGCAGATCGCACAGCGTGTCGCGGCCAACAGCCTCGACCTGCCGGCAGGGGACGTGGAGACGGGCGAAAGCCAGCTCCTGGTCCGGGTGGAAGGGGAGGCCCTGAGGCGCGATGCCTATGCCGACATCGTCGTCCTCGCGCGCGGCAACGGGGCGGAGCTCCGCCTGGGCGACATCGCCAAGATCGAG
The DNA here is from genome assembly GCA_964484475.1 of uncultured Caulobacterales bacterium. Lineage (GTDB taxonomy): Bacteria > Pseudomonadota > Alphaproteobacteria > Caulobacterales > Parvularculaceae > Parvularcula. The sequence goes on from CAZAFU010000009.1 coordinate 4,158, forward strand.
GACGGGTTTCGCGACACTGGGCTCATTACGCGCTACAACGGCAAGCCGGCGGCGATTGTCGAAGTCTACAGGACGGGCGACGAAAAGGTGCTGCAGATCGCCGACGCGGTCACGGACTATCTGGACCGTCTCGAGAAGGACCTGCCGGAGGGCGTGGAGGCCGAGATCTGGCAGAACGAGGCTGAGTCCTTCCGGAGCCGGCTGTCTCTCCTCCTGTCGAATGGCCTTGTCGGGGCGGCCCTCGTCCTCATCACCCTCGGGCTCTTCCTCAGGCTGCGGGTCGCGTTCTGGGTCGCCTCGGGTGTCGTGATCTCCTTCGTCGGCACGCTCGCGGTGATGAGCATCATGGGTGTCTCGATCAATCAGCTCTCGATGTTCGGGTTCATCCTGGCCCTCGGCATCGTGGTCGACGACGCGATCATCGTCGGGGAGAACATCGACGCCGAGCGCGAGGCGGGCGCGGAAGGCCCCGAGGCCGCGGTCGAGGGCGCGCAGCGGGTGGCGCTGCCGGTCATCTTCGCGGTCAGCACGACCATCATCGCCTTCATTCCGCTGCTGTTCCTGCCCGGCAATATCGGCAAGCTCCTCTCGGACGTGCCGATCGTGGTCATCACGGTGCTGGCGATTTCGCTGGTCGACAGTCTCTTCATTCTGCCCCACCACCTTTCAGGCATGAAGCCGCGGAGCGATCCGTCGAACCGGGTCGCGAAGGGCTATGTGGCGGCGAAGGGCTGGCTCGACGCGCGTCTGAAGTCCTTCACGGGCGGGCCGATCGAGAAGGGCGCGCGGTTCTCATGCCAACATTACGGCGTGGTTCTCGCCGGCTTCTTCGCCCTGATGCTCGTCACCATCGGCCTTTTCGCCGGAGGCTATCTTCGTTTTGTCTTCTTCCCGGAGATCGAGGGGGAGTCCGTCACGGCCAGCTTCGGCATGCCCGTCGGCTCCACGGAGGACGCCTCGCTCGAGCTCGCTGAACGCCTCGCGGCAGCCGGCAAGGCGGCGGCGCGGAAGGCGGCGGAAGAGGGAGAAGACGGTGGTCAGGTCCCGGACGGTGGGAACCGCTCGCCGCTCTCGGGACCCGGAGCGTCGCTCGTCAGGGCCTACTCCACCACGATCGGCTACCAGCCGCAGGATGGCGGCGGCGGAACACAGATCACTTCGCCCAGTTCAGGCGCCGTGCGCTTCAAGCTCTTCGATGCCAACAAGCGCGAAACCTCCGCAGCCGCCTTCGAGGAGGCGTGGCGCGAGGAGATGGGGCCCGTTCCGCTTGCCGACTATGTCAGCTTCTCGTCCAGCGTGGTGGACGCGGGCAACCCGGTCGCCGTGGAGCTGTCCCATCCAGACCCGGAGGTCCTCGCCGGTCTCGTCGAGCGCGTGAAGCGCAGGCTCCACGAAGTCGGGGGCGTCTACGACATCTACGACACCCAGGAGGAAGGGCAGGAAGAGCTCGAAATCGAGCTGATGGAGCGGGCACGGACCTTCGGCGTCACCCTGCAGGATGTCGCCGGCCAGGTCCGGGCCGCCTATTTCGGCACCGAGGCCCTCCGCGTGCAGCGGGGAAGGGAGGAGGTGCGGGTCTATGTCCGCCTTCCCGAAGCCGAGCGGGACAGTCTCGCCGATGTCTATGACTACCGTATACGGACCGGCGAGAGCGAAATCCCGCTGTCCGAAGTCGCGGCGGTCGGCTACGGCGCGGGGCCCAGCAGCATCAGCCGCCGCAACGGCCAGCGCATCATCACGGTCAACGGCGACGTGCAGCCGGGGATCATCACCGGGCAGGAGGCGACGAGCCAGCTGCGGACGGGCATCCTGGCTGAGCTGAAACGGGACTATCCGGACTTGAGCTACGCCTTCGGCGGCGCCCAGCGGGAGCAGCAGAGAACACTGCCAGCGCTTCTGCGAGCCTTTGGCCTTGCGCTTTTTGCCATCTACGCCCTCCTGGCGGTATCGTTCCGGAGCTACACCCAGCCGCTGGTGATCCTGCTCGTCATACCGTTCGGGCTGATCGGCGCGGCCTTCGGGCACCTCCTGCTGGGGATCAACGTCACGATCCTCAGCCTTTACGGACTGGTCGGCCTGTGCGGCGTGGTGGTGAACGACGCCCTGATCCTGCTCGACTTCGCCAATGCCCGGCGCCTCGGCGGCGATGACGAGGCGAATGCGCTGGTCCAGGCCGCCAAGGCCCGTTTCCGGCCCATTCTGCTGACCAGCGTCACCACCTTCCTGGGCATCGCGCCTATCACCTTCAGCCAGAGCGTGCAGGCGCAGTTCCTCGTGCCGCTGGCCGTCAGCCTGGCCTTCGGCATTCTCTTTGCGACGATCCTCCAGATGCTCCTCGTGCCGGCCTTGGCCAAGGCACAGTTCGACGCCGAACGCTTCTTGAAGCGAAAGCTCCTCGGCCAGCAGGATCCTGACGTCGTGCACGGATCGCCCGGCGGCGGGGCGGGATGAAACGTGCTGAGGATGCGGCGGCTCCAGGCAGCCGCCTGCTCCCGGTGCCGCAGCTCTTTGTCCGCCGCCGGGCCGCGTATACGATGCTACGAAGCTTTGAACAATTCCGGGATCACACCTCGGACGATGCCGGCTGGAGGTCTTTGTTGTGCGGCCTCAGCGCGGTGAGGGATGTCCAGACGGATAAACCGATGAAGAGGGTGGTCACGAACGCAAACGCCCCCGTGACCGCTTCGCTGTCGATCCTCAGCATGCTGAAACCTAGCACAGAGAAGCAGATGGCGACGACGAGTGCCAGAAGCTGCACGTAGAATAGCGACACACGCAGGACCTGACTCACTGTAACCTTCCGAGATGCGAACACTGTTATTGGAAGGCTAGTCCTGCATGCATGGCTTGTCGAGAGACAGGTCGAAACTTCGGCCCCGCGACGGGCAGGCCGGTCCCTTTGATGCATTGCGGGCTCCCGGGCCACGGAATCACCACTGCGGCGTGTTCGGCAGCGCGTCGAAACGCTTCTCGACCAGCTGCTCGCTCCAGGCTGACCGGCCAGCGGACATGCCGGGCCAGCCTGTCCCTGCGGAGAAGTCTTTGGTTGGCCGTCATCCACCAATTGGATGATGTGCCGCCGGCCCGGCTCGCCGAAACCCTCCTCCTGAGGTGAAAGGGATAACCCATGGCGGATGCGAGCGTGATTGAACGGGTCACCGTAGCGCTCGCCGGCCGTCCGTCCGGTTCGAGACGGGACGCCCCTGGCGGGATTTTGCCTTCCCGCTGCCATCCTCGTCGTGACGTTTTCCTCCTCCTCGCACTCCGCCGGGTGCAGGCCGTCATCGCCCCCCTTGTCGTCGTTGCGATGAGCAAGACCCCGGTATCGCAGTGGTTCGGTCCGCTGATCGCCTTCGCCGCGGTCGGCAGCCTGACGGGCGCGCTCCTCATGATCCCCCGAGTTTTCGCACTCTTCAAACGACAGGAAGGATTCCCATGATCGGTTCAGCTTTATCAATGGTCTTCATGATCTCCGGCGCCGTCGCCATGCCACAGGACGTATCCACGATGACGGGACCCGAGATCGCGCAAGCTGTCTCGGAACGGTCGAGCGGCGAACGGCGCCTGGGATCGATCCGCTTTTCGACATCGGACGAAAAGGGACGGACCCGGACAAGGAAGGCCCTTCTTGCGGTTGGCGATATCGGCGAAACCCACGGTATCGTCCTGTCGTTCACCGCCCCTTCCTCGATCAAGGACACGGGCTTTCTCAGCCACAATCACGACGATCCAGCAGCGGACGACGAGACATGGCTCTTCCTCCCGGCCACCGACAAGGTCCGGCGTGTACCGACATCAGACCGGTCGGACAGCTTTGTCGGTACAGAACTCAGCTACGGGGACGTCAAGGATGACTTCAAATTCGGACTGTCCGATTACATCTTCGATCGCGGAAGCGATACGGGTGGCCGCGTTGTCCTGATCGGCAAGGCGGTCGATGACACGGTTGCGGATGAAATCGGCTATGGCGGCTTCCGGGCGGAAATCGATCCGGCAACCTGGTTTCCCCACGTGATTGCGTTTTCCGGGACCGACGGAGCACCATTGAAAACCATCACCGTCGAAGCGACCGAGCTCGTTGGCTCCGTTCTGGTGGCGACCCGTTTCCTTGTCGAGAACCATCGCGACGACCGCGTCACTCTCGTCGAGATCGAGAGCATGGCGCCGAAGCCGGACCTCGCCGATCGCGTTTTCGAGGCGACCTATCTCGATCGCGTCAGCGCACGCATCCGATGACCCTCATCCGCGCTGCGGTCGCTGCGGCGACCATCCTGTCCGCCTCGTCCGCGGGCGCGAACGATCTCAGCGTTGACGGTCGCGCGGCCGTAGCGGTTGACGCAAAAGGCCTGGCCCAGGCCTACCTGCTCGTTGTGCCTGAGTGGGAGGCAGCACTGTCCGACTCCGTCTGGGCCGAGATGTCGGTGCGGCTGGAGGCGGCAGGCGGGGATACGGGCATTGGCGACGTATCGGGCTTCTCACCCCTGTCAGAGCCCGTGCCCCACGACGGTGCGGACGTCCGTGCAGAAATCGACCGTCTGATCCTCCGCATCGAAGGCGAGCGGCTGAGCCTTGACCTTGGAAAGCAGGTCCTTGCATGGGGGAGTCTCGACGGCATCCGGATCACCGACCAGTTCAATCCCGTCCGGCTGACTGAAGGGCTTGCCCGCGCTCCGAGGCCCGACCGTATCCCGATCTGGGCAGCGAGACTGCGCGCCCGTATGGGCCCCGTCATGCTCGACCTTGCAGCCTCGCCCGACCCCACGGTCAACCAGCTGGCGCAGCCCGGGGACCGCTTCTTTCCGAAAGCGCCCCGGTTCCGGGGAGGCTTCGGACCGGACATTCAGCTTCCTGAGCTTACGCGCGAGGACCGCGACAGGCTCGTTGCCGATGGGGTTCTCGGTGCGCGGCTTTCGATCGAGGCTGGACGGACCGATCTGCGATTCTCCGCCCTCAGCGGTCCCGAGCAGCAGGGCGTTCTTCGCCCCTCCCGCGAGGGCGGCGTCGTCCTCGAGCATGACCGGAGAACCCTTTTCGGCGCCGAGTTCGTCCGGCCCGCAGGCGATCTGATCCTGCGCGCGGAGGTCGCCTTCTCCCCCGATCTTCCGGTCAACCTCGAAGGGCCCGCGCTCCTCGACGACGAGGACAGGTCCCAGGTCCTGGCGGGCATCGGCGCTGATTTCTTTGGTCCGTCGGAAACTTTCGTCAATGTCCAGTTGCTCCTCGACCATATCCCCGAAGGTGAACGACTGATCCGCCCCCAAACCGACGCTGTCGCGACGGTCAGCGCCAAGAAACGGTGGGCGGATGAGCGCTGGGGCGTCTCGGCGGAATGGCTCCAGTCGCTCAGCCAGGGCGACGGCCTGACGAGGGCTGAACTCTCCCGCCGGGTCAATGACACGTTCGACCTCACCTTCGGGGCGGATGTCTTTCACGGAACCGAAGACGGCATATTCGGTCAGTTCAGAGAGGAGTCCCGCATCCTGATCGGGGTTCGCTTCTGACCATCTGGCGGACCCCGTCCGATGGACTGGATGGGATCGAGCTTGGATACCGATAGGTGATGGGCCGATCCAGGACAGCGCCACCGACCTCCACTCCATGCAGGCGCGCTTCTACGAACCCGCCTCGGGCAGGTTCCGCTCTATCGGCCCGTCACGTTCTCACCGGCAAGACCGGCCACGTTCAACCGTTACGCCTACGGCGCAAACGATTCTTTGAAAAACATCAACCCGGATGGCGAGCAAACTGCTACGTCGACGCAGAAGACTTGGGCAGGTGGTGGCCTTGCCCCAAGGCGCCCTCGTTCGTTTCGAGAGTCCTTGGGGTTGATAGCTGATGGTTGGGTTCATGGCGAGCGCGGGGATCAGCTGGCCGTCGGGTAGGCGAGATGATCGCCTGGGTTCTTTCGCCGCGATCGAGAACGATCTCACCCCGGGCCGGGCCGGGCCGGGACGTCGCGGAGGGGACCAGCGATCACCCTTGGCGTTGATGTGTCGACGATCGTTTCCGCGGGGCCCGGAAAGACCGGTGGGTGTGCCCCGCGGCGAACCCGTCGCCGGATGGTCAACCTATTCTGTACACCAACGACGTAAGTCCTGCGCTTGGCGGCGACGATTTCCAGTTCCGCTGACAGCCCGACCCGTCAGGCTACCCTGTCGCGGGCCCGTTGCCGCGACGCGATTTGGCCTTCCGTGGGAGAGTTAGAAGAACCCGTCATAGGGGTTGCCGATTCTTCCCAGCTCCATGGCGGCGTTCTTGTCCATCGCCGCCTGGAGTTCGTCCCGCATGATCCCCTCCATGTTGACGGGGACCATACCGGTCACGGCAAAGGACACCTTCTGGGGTCGGCTCCGGGCTACCCTCGGTCCCGAGCGATCATAGACCGCAAAGCCACCCCCCCGGCGGCTGAGCGCCGTCACTGTCAGGCCGGGTGTGGTTCGCAGCATCTGTGCGGTGCCGTTGTCGACCGGGATGAGTTCGCCGCCGGAGTCGACGACAGCATATCCGCTTCCCCTGCTCCGGCGACTGCCGCTGTACTCGACCAGGCCGGATGAGGACGACTGAGCCTGCATCCGGTTGTATTCGTCGATCCTGGCCTGCTCACTGGCAAGATGCTGCGTGTACGTTGTGCTCGCGGCGTGCAGGACTGCCGCGGTCGCGACGACCCAGGTGAAATCCGCCTCCTTCGCAGTGACCCACGGTGGCTCCGCGAGGTTGGATTCGGGAAGCTTGAGACGCCTGAGCGATGCCAGCTTCTGGTCCGTGGCCGGGCCGGAACGCCACTGGACATCGAAGGTCTCGCCAGCCCGCCTCACGGTGAGGGTCGCGCTGTCTCCCGCCTTCTCAAGTCTCTTGGCGACATCCTCCGGTCCATCGACCTTCCTTCCGTTCACGGCGAGGATAAGGTCCCCGGTATAAAGAGAATTCTCGCAGGCACGAGATCCGAAATGGACGCCGTCGACATAGGCGCCGGATCTCTGTCCGACGAGTTTGCGCTCTTTCGAATTGAAATCCGCCCTGAGCATCCGGAGGCCGAGGTCGAACGGAGCGGGCTTGGTCTCGACGGCCGCTTCCGGCGCAGGTCCGAGGAGGCCGACGGCCACCCGGCTTTCGCTGCCGCGGAGGTACCGGACCTCGACTTCTTCGCCAGCGCGGTCGAGGAGAAGGTCGTCGAGGTGACGCGCAGCGAAGACGGCCTTGTCATCCACCGCGATGATCCGATCGCCGCGTTGCAGGCCCATCCGATGTGCCGGGCTGTTGTCGGCGATTTCCGTCAGTGTGACCAGATTGATGCCGCAGCCGCCGACCCCGAGGATGTCTGCGGGCGAGTCCCCGTAAAACCCCCCGAAGAGGTGTCCGTCATCGTCCGCCTTGCGCCAGAAGGTCATGAGGTAGCGATGCTGGTTCAGCCGGGCCGGCTGCGGCGGGGCAAGCAGCGCGATCTCGGCACCTTGCCGCTTGGCCGCGGTCCTCGCGTTCCACTTCGCAGCGCGGGGAACGAGCGGCCCGACGAATTGGGAGAAGCCGGTGAGCTGGTAGCCTTGCCGGTGCATCGCCGCGACTTCTGCCTCGAAGTCCTTTGCGATGCGAGAGGTGACATCCGAACCGTCGATCCGATCCGCCCTCAGCGCCTCGGCCTTTTCGTCGGGGACAGCCGACTGGTAGGTCATGTTGCTGTAGCTGGCGCAGCCGGAAAGCATGAGAGCGACGGTGGCGGTGGACAGGCTACGAAGTCCCGGCGATGGCCTCCGGGCGCTTGCTTTCCGCAGACTTGTCCTGGTCTTCCCTGGATCGGGTCGGGTTTCACGTTCGATCATGGCTTTCTCCTCTCGTCGGGCCGTTTTTCATGAGGAGCTTCATCTGCCCTCACACAGGTAAGCGTCATTCGGAGGCGAAAACGGTCATTCGGCGATCGAGCCTCGCTGGATCCCGCAGCCGCTGTTCCAAAACCCATGGGAGCCCGCGAAGAAGAACCTCCCCGGTCACAGTGAGGACGCCTTGGCCGCGCTCCTTGCCGGCGCAGTGCGGGGAAACTATCGTGTCCGGGATCATGCCCCTCCTCAGGGCCCAGTCTTCCCGGATCTTCGGCGGCACCGCCCGGCAACCAGAGATCTTCCGCCAAAGGAGAGCCCACTGTTTGACGTCAACACCGCTGCGATCATCGGGGACCGGGACGAGCAGCAGGATGCCGTCGCGACCGCGCCCTGGCGGGAGGACGGTTCTGACGGGGTCATCATCGCCCTCGCCGATGGAATGGGCGGGCATGCGGACGGTGCGCTGGCCGCACAATTGGCAGTCGAGCACGGGCTGAAGGCGTTCCTGGACAGCGAGGCTTCGTTGGCGGACAGGCTCGACGCCACCTGGCGGGCTGCCAATCGAGCGATCGCCGACGCGGCTCACCAGAGCCAGCCCGGACCCGGCAGGACCATCGGCTGCACCTTCATTCTGGCGGCGGTATCGGAAAGCGGCGTGGCCTTCGTCTCGGTCGGCGACAGCGTCATCTATCGCTGGCGGGGAGGCGCGCTCGAGAGGCTCAACGAAGACCACTCCTATGGCGCGATCCTCGAGACCGAAGTGCGAGCAGGGCTGATGACACAGGCTGAAGCCGCCGCGAACCCGCGGCGCCACAGATTGGTGTCGGCCTTGACAGGAGACAGGGTGCCTTGCGTCGATCTTCAGGCAGAGGCCATTCAGCTCGACGCGGGAGACCGGTTGCTGATTGCAAGCGATGGAATTATCGCTCTCGGCATGGAGGACGCTGCGCGGCTCATGGACGGCGAAGCCGCGGAAGAAATCGCGAGGGCACTTCTCCAGACACTCCGTGAAGGGACGACGAAAAATCTCGACAACACCACCGTAGCAGTCGTCATGCGGCAGGACAGGTAGTGTGGGTCGGAGGCCCTGCTCATGGATCGACCCGGAGCAGAGCCTTTTTCGTTACAGTCTGCCCAGATGCGTCGCCTAGTAGCTGTAGGTGACGTTGAGGCGGAACTGTGTGCCCCTGTCGGCATTGACGCGGACGACGGCAGTCGTCTCGCCTTCACGCCAGTGCTCCGCCGGATCATACCGAAAGCCCGCGATATAGTCCGCTCCGGCTTCAAATCCGGTAAAATCGAAATCCCCGACATCGCTGTCCCGGAGATTGATATCCATGCAGAAGTCCTCGAATTTGTAGCTCAGCGGCAGGCTGGTGCCCGGGCCGTCCTCTGTTCCTTTCTCGAAGCTGTATGTTCCCGTGTAGTCCGCATTGCGTACCACCTCGGATACGAAATTGCTCCCCAGTGCTCCGCAATTGGCATTGGCGATGCCGACCCTGATGTCAGGCTTTCGTGTCGTCGCGTTCCCTGAATCCCAGTGCCGGCCCTCCCAGTTGAGTTCACTGAACCCCAGCACCTCGATGCTGTTGATCGTCACTGCAGTGGGCCGGTCGGTGGACACGGGTGGAGGTGTCGGCGCGATCGGCTGGCCCACAATGAGGCCGATCGGCACGCCGCCGTCACCTTTTTCGGTGTACGCAGCGTCCTTGAACTCCCTGAAGTTCGCGCCGGTGACGCTGCTTCTCGCCTCGTTCTCGAGTTCGATGGCGAAGAGGCCGTCGGCCATCTCTCCATCTGCCGTGGAGGCAGCGGTGAAACCGAGGGTATCGCTGTCTGCCGACCAGGTGAAGTCCCTGGCCGATAATGTCCCGGAGATCGCGGATACATTCAGTCCACCAACGGTCATAAGGTCGAAGAAGCCAACTGCCGTCTCCTTGAGGTAGGCGATCTGTTCGCCGTTCGCTGACCACCTGAAGCGGTCGATGGTCTCACCGCTCGCGAGGGGACCGCTGACCCTGAGGCTCCCCCCGCCTGACGTCCGCCAGATTTCCTGCGGCCCATCCGCCGTGGATTTCTGCAGGATGGCGAGGTCGTTCGAAGTCGGTCCAAACGAGAAGTCCCGGATTGAATGGCCGGCGCGGTGAACGAGGCTCGGGGTGCCCGGGTCTTGACCGTCGATCACGCTCACCGTCACCAGGTCCGTCAGCTCGTTGAGCCGACGACCCTCGACAAAGGCGACCTTGGAGCCGTCGCGGGACCAGCGGCACAGCTCGTCCGTCGCAAGCTCCGCGCTGCTGAGTTGCCTGTCGTTCGCCGCGCCACTCGATAAGTCGCTGAGATAAATCTCCGTCGCGCGGTCCTTTGTTCCTGCGATGCACACAAGGTTGCTGTTCGGCGACAGTGCGACATGTTCGATGGCGCCGGTCGTGATGAGGCGTACGCTGTTGCGAGGAGCGCCGCCAACCTCATGGACATTGAGTGCGTGCGGAAAACGTGCGCCGCCCGAGTTCGTTGCCTTGCTGTCGAAATAGCGCAGCTCGAAATCCGCGACTTCCTGGAGAATATAGCGTCCGTCAGCTGACCACTGCGGGTTGCGGACCTCGACGACGGCGGGATTTCGGATACCGCCACTGATCTTCTCGAAGCCTGTCCCGTCGATGTTGACGAGAAAGACCTCCTGCGCCTGGACGCTCGGGTCCGACAAGTTGCCCGCGAGGACGAGGCGGTCGCTGTCCGGCGACCAGTCGAAGCTGTAGACCGAAGGATAGATCTTGCCTGGGTCGGGTGTCAGGTCCGGGCTGACGGCCACCGGCGTTCCGCTATCTGACGGAACGACGAAGAGACGCGGGCCACGGTTGCTGCGCGTGGTCGCGATATAGGCAACGTATTGCCCGTCCGGTGAAACCTGGAAGTTCAGGACTCTACTCCCGAGATCGACGAACTGATCGCTCAGCCGGCGGACGTCGGTGCCATTGTCCAGCGCGCGATAGAGCTCGACGGTTCCGTTGCCCGGATTGGTATCACTTGCGAGAAAGAAGATGGGCTCGGGTGAGCCTGCTTCCGGTGCCGGCGGCGGTGCGGGCGCGGGTGCCGCAGGTGGCGGTGAAGGAGTTTCGCTCGAGGGCGGCGGGGGAGCGGGTTGTGCCGGAATGCCTGCCCCGCCACCTCCGCCGCCACCACAGGCGGCCAGGAGCGCTGTCGCGGTGACGGTCGCGACAAGGCGCAGGCGCACCCCTTGCGACCGGGGCCTGAAACGGCCGCCCTTCACGCAGGGCGAGATTGCTCCCGGCGAACGGATCGCGCTGGGCATGGCATCGGGTCTGATCATGGTCGTCTCCTGTTTCAGGTCGCAACCAGCTCGCTGGTCACGTCTCTCTCGCGGCCATGGTCGGCCTCACTCAGGAAAGCGGAGTGCGGCGCCGGAGACGGTCATGGACGACTGAAGAAAATTCCGGGGAGGACGGTTGGCCCGAATGCGGAAGGAAAAAACCGCAGGGTAGGGGCGTGCAAGACACCCCCCAGCTTCAACAGGCGCGGGCTAGAGCAGGCCGTCCGGCAGCGCGAGCCGCAGGTCACTCGCCGGGAAAAGCGGCTCGAGTTTTGCCATGGTCTCCCTCGCCAGGGCGGCAGCTTCGGTGGCTCGGCCTTCGGCAAGGAGAAGGCGCGCGTGCTCCAGCTCGATCAGCCAGGTTCGCCAGCTATCGGGACCGAATTCGGAAAGAGCGATGCCCAACGTGGCATCGAGCCCGGCACGAGCATCCGTCAGGTTCCCGGCGCGGCAATGGACCTGTGCCTCGGCCAGCCGCAGCGAAAGGCGGTCCTGCGCCAGTGGCGTCGGGTTGGCCTCGAACTTGCCGATAGCTTCCCCGATCGACATGACCGCATCAGTATGCCGATCGAGTTGGCTCTCAGCTTCGGCACGGATCCGGAGGAGCCTGAAGGCGCGCCGTTCAATGAACGGCCCGCCAGAACCGAGGAGTTCATTGGCTTGCCTTATAACCTCTGAGAACTGACCATTCAGCATCAGGATGCTGAGAAGGTTGGTCTGCGCGTAGGTCTGGAGCGTCGCATTCGGCACCTCCAGCCTTTCAAGGCGACGAAGAGCCTCCTCCGTACGTTTTCGGGCGCTGTCCATTCGGCCGGTATTGCGCTCGATCTCGCCGGAATAGATGAGGTAGAGGAGGGTGTCGGGATGCTCCGGACCCTGCGCCTGCTCGGCGGCCTCCGCATTCGTGCGCGCGGTTTCAGCCGCCAGAGCGAAATCCCCGGCTTCCATCAATGCAAACGCATACTCACCCAGAATGGAAAGGCTGATCGGATGGCCCGGACCGAGCGCCTCGGCCGCCCGGTCCGCCGCCTCTTCGAGGATCGGGATGGCCTCGGCATAAGCTCCGCTATAGGAGAGGCTGATCCCGAAACTTCCGAGTGCGGCGATTGTGTCGGAGTGGAGTGGGCCATTCACGTCCTCCGAAAGAGCGATGGCCGACATCTGGATCGGCTTCGACTCCTCGAAGCGATCGGTTATGCCCAAGGCGGTCGCAAGGCCCCTCGTCATACCGAGGAGTTCGGAATCCGGCAGCCTGCCGCTGGCAAGGTCCAGCGCTTCGCGGAAAATTCCGAGAGCCTCCTCTCCGCGGTCCTGATAGAGCAGGACTTCTCCGAGACCGGTCAGTACGATGGCCAATGCGGGGTCGTCCGGATCGGAATGGTCCTGCTGGATGTCGATGGCCCGTCTCATGAGCGCCTCGGCTTCATCGAGTGTGCTGACATTGCCCTGTCGGCTGAGCGCGTAGGCGAGCTCCATCAGGCTGTCCCGGAGCTCGAACGGCTCGGTCAGCGCCCGGTCTTCGCGCAACGTCACGGCACGCCGCAGCAGCTCCGCAGCCTGATCGTCCTTTCCGAGGCGACGGTAGCTCTGTCCGATGACGTGCAGGAGCTCGGCCTGGACTTCGGGTTGCCCGGCGAGCTCATCGACGCGCTCTCTGCCCGTTTCGAGGAGGTCGGTGGCGGTGACGTCTTCGCCCGGAGCGGCATTGGGTGCCGCCGCCGCAAAAAGCTGCGTCAGGAAGCTCGACACTTCCTCGGACTGCTGCGCGGCGATGCGGGCCTGGTCGCGTTCATCGGCCAGGCGGCTCGTATAGAAGCTTGTCAGTCCCGCGACGATGGCGACGACGCCAGCAGCGACCCCCAGGGGGATCGCACGTCGGCGGATGAACTTCCGGGTCTTGTAGGCCCAGTCGTCGCCGCGCGCCTCGATCGGCTGCCGGTTCAGGTGACGGGCAATATCGTCGGCGAGATCGCTGGCGGTACGGTAGCGGCGCTCCGGCTCCTTTTGCAGGCATTTGAGAATGATGTTGTCGAGATCGCCCGAGAGTGTGCCCCGGAGTTGCTCGGGTCTCAGCCCACGCTGTCTGCTGAGGTCGGCCGCTGCGGTCTCGCCGGTGACCACGCTGCTTGGTTTCTTTGGATCCTCGCTGAGGATCGCGGTGCTCAACGAGTGGGCCGAGCTGTGCCCGCTGCCATAGGGCGAACGCCCGGTGAGGAGGCGGTAGAGAAGCACGCCGAGCGCATAGACATCCGTCGCGATCGAAACCGGCTCGCCCCGCACCTGCTCGGGACTTGCATATTCGGGGGTCATCACCCGTGCGTCGACGGATGTTCTGACCATGGTCAGGTCAAGCTGGTCCTGGTCGATCAGCTTGGCGATGCCGAAGTCGAGGAGCTGCGGTGCGCCGGTCTCGTCAATGAGAATATTGCTGGGCTTGAGGTCGCGGTGAACGACGAGGTTCCTGTGCGCGAAGTCTACCGCCTCGCAGATCTCGGTGAAAAGCCTGAGGCGTTGCGCAACGGACAGCGCTTTCCGGTCACAGAAGAGGTCCACCCGCTCTCCCTCGACATAGGACATGACCAGATAGGGCAGGCCCTCGTCGGTGGTCCCCCCATCGACAAGGCGGGTGATATGCGGGTGCTGCAGGTTGGCGAGGATCTGCCGCTCCGCCCGGAAGCGTGCCGCACCTTCCTTGTCCAAGAGCTGCGCAGCCATGATCTTGAGGGCGGCGCCCTGCCTGTAGCTGTCGTCTGAGCGCTCGGCGTAGAAGACTGCACCCATGCCGCCGGCACCGATCCTGCGCCTGATTGTCCAGGGGCCGATTTTGCGACCCAGCCAGCGATCCTCTTCTTCCGCTGCGAGTGACTGTGCGGCCTGCACGATAGGCTGATGGAGCGAGGGCCCCTCGGAGCGGTCCGCGGCTATAAGGCCGCGCAGCTTGTCCGCAAGTTGAGGGTCGTCCTGCTCCACCCGTTCGATGAGCGCCTGCCGGCCCCTGTCGTCGAGGTCGACCGCTTCCGCGAAAAGCTCCATCAGGCCGGGCTTGTCGGTCTCGTTCATGCCAGATGTCTCCTCTTCCCCCTTAGGCGACAACGGACCGGGGTTTCGGTCACTCTTCGGCGTAGAGCTCGTTTTTCAGCCACGCGCGGGCGAAACGCAGGTCGCGGCCGACGGTCGATGGCGAAAGGTCAGTGACGGCGCATATCTCATCGACGGTCAGTCCACCGAAATAATGAAGCTCGATGAGTTGCGCGGGGCGGGGAAATTTCTTCTCGAGCGCGTTGAGGCTTTCGGCCAGGTCGAGCAGGCCGACTTCGCTCGGGTGGTCGGCCACCGCTTCCTCATTCAGGGTCACGGCGATCATGCCGCCGCCGCGCTTTTCCGCATTTCTGGCCTTCGCATGGTCGATCAGGATGCGGCGCATCATGCGCGCGGCGAGGGCGTAGAAGTGGCTCCGGCTCTGCCACGCGACATCGGCAGCGATCAGCCCTGCAAAGGCTTCATGCACCAGTGCTGTCGGTTGCAATGTGTGGCCGGCCCGTTCCCCTGCGAACAGACGCGCGGCACATCGCTTCATTTCATCATAGACAACCGGTGCGATCTTCTCTTCGGCGCGGCGGTTCCCGTCGGCCCAATCGTTGAGGAGACCGGTCAGCTCCTGCTCTTTCGACAAATCCCCTCCTCGCCCGATCGCTGCATTGCCAGAGACGATAGCATCTCTGCATCAACTGTAGTGGTTTATCTTCAGTACCTGCGGCGCTTTGACTGCTCATGTGGCGCCTGATCCTGCGGGTGCCGGCTCGGCCTGACATGCCAACGAGCTTGTCCCGATCGTGTCCGCGAACACGATGACGGTCAGAAACCGGACGAAATCTCGACCGGTTCCCGGTCATTTTCAGCCCAGGTAGATCGGGCTTGATGGATACCGGACCCGAGGAGGTGTCTTCGTCGCGAGGAAGAAGCCGAGCGTCAGCGGGCCGACCCGGCCTACGAACATGAGGAAGCAGATGACCGCCCGGCCGAGTTCGGACAGGGCGCCTGTCGCTCCCTGGCTGAGCCCGACCGTGCCGAAGGCGGAGGCCGCTTCGAACAGAAGGTCGAGGAAATCGCTGTCCTCGTTCAGAAGCAGGACGAAGAGGGCGGTCACGATGATGCCGCCGCTGATCGTCATGAGCGCCATGACCTTGAGAACCTGATCGAGGCCAATGCCGCAGCCGAAGGCGTGCAGGCGATCCTGCCGCCGGAAGAAGGCGGCGGTGGCAAGGAGCGCCACGATGAAGGTCGTGACCTTGATCCCTCCGGCGGTCGATGTCGGCCCGCCTCCGATCACCATGAGAACAAGCGTCAGCAGCGTGGTGCCGTCCCCCATCGCAGCCGTGTCCGTCGTGTTGAAGCCCGCCGTCCGCGGCGTGACGCCCTGGAACCATGCAACCCATAGCTTGTCGCCGGTGGCTTCATAGGCGCCGAGCGTGCCGGGATTGTTCCATTCCAGGACCGCGAACCCACCGACTCCGACCCCGATCAAGCCCGCCGTTCCGACCAGCATCAGCTTCGTATGCAAGCTGAACCGCCGCCATTGCCGCACGCGAAAGAGGTCCGAGAGGACCGCAAAGCCGAGACCCCCCGTGATGAAGAGGGCCGGGATGACGATATTCACCAGAGGATCGGTGGCGTAGCGGGTCAGGCTGTCGGCGTTGAGCGAGAAGCCGGCATTGTTGAACGCCGAGATCGAGTGGAAGAGCGCCTGCCAGAGACCTTCGCCGAGGCCGAACTCGGGCACCATCACGATCGCCAGGAGCGCCCAGCCCACGAGAACAGCGGCGAGAACGACCTGGAAGATGACGACGACGAGCCCGAGGAGCTTGGCGACAGAGGTCTGGCCGAGGTCTTCCTGCAAGAACAGCTTCTGAGGCAGGCCGATCGGCAGCCCGAGCGAGGAGAGGACGATGACGGCGAACGTCATCAGCCCCAACCCGCCGAGCTGGATAAGCACCGCAATCACGGCCTGACCGAACCCGGTGAGCTGGGTGCCGGGGTCGATGACGACGAGGCCGGTCACGGTCACCGCCGATGTCGCCATGAACATGGCGTCCGACCAGGTCAGTGTGACCGGAGAAGCCACAGGCAGCTTGAGAAGGACGGCCCCCAACGCGATCAGGACGGCGTACAGGACAGCAAGGAGGGCCGGCGGCGGCAGGCCGATCGAGCGACCGAAATGGAATGCGGTGCCCGAACCGCCTGCCTGTTTCCCGGACATCTCAGCCCCGATCGACGAAGGCTCGCATGGCGGGCCGGCTGCCGACGAGAAGCAGGCTGTCGCCCTCGACGATTCTCTCGTTCGGATCGAAGGCGATCGGCTCGTTGCCGCGCAGGATGCCGAGGCATCGCAGGTCGTGCCGCTCACCGAACGCCACCTTGCCGAGTGTCTTGCCAACGGCGCGCCCCGGCGCCTGCACGTTGGCGAGATGCAGCTCGTCGGTGAGGCGGACGGAGCCCCGCACCAGCGGATTGTGCAGCGTCTGCGCGATGATGTCGCCGAAGCTCTCCTCCGGGCTGAGCACCCGGGCGACGCCGACGCGTTCGAGGATGCGCGCGTGGGTCGACGAAGTGGCCTTCGCCCAGACCTCCGGCACGCCGGCATCCTTTGCGTTCATCACGGCGAGCAGGTTCGCCTCGATATCGGTCGCCATGCAAACGACGGCCACGTCGTAAGAACCGATACCCGCCTCCTCCAATGCGCGGGGTTCGCGGGCATCGGCGATGACCGCCCGCGTGAGGTCGTCCGAAAGCCGGGCCACCGCGCTTTCATGGATGTCGACGCCGAGGACGTGGTCGCCGAAGCGTGCGAGATGCCGCGCAACGGCGCTGCCGAACGTGCCAAGCCCGATAACGGCAATGCTGCGAAATCCCAAGATTCCTGTCCTTGAAAAAGTGCGGCCGGTCTGGACGCTTTCCGGATATGTAGACAACGTCCCGCGAGGAGCAAAAGATCGCCAAACCCTTGGCTGCGCACGTTCGAGCCATCGGTCCGAAAGGCCGTTTCAGTTCACGGCCGTTTTGGTCACCGCGAACGCCTTGAGGACCGTCTCGAGCTGTTGGCCCACCAGCGGCTTCGACAGCATGGCGAAGGGCCGTATGGCCGCTTTCTCCGCCTCCGTGATTTCGTGAACGTTGCCGCTCAGGATGATCGATGGGATGTCCAGCTCCCGTCGGATGGCGAGCGCCGCCGCCTTGCCGCTGGACGGTCCGACCAGACGAAGGTCCATCAGAACGAGGTCGGGCAACGTCGCGCGGGCGGCCTTCACGGCTTCCTGTTCCGAGACCGCCGTGCCGACGATCTCATGGCCGAGCCCCTCGATGCGCATCTCCAGGTCGAGAGCGATCAGGATTTCGTCCTCTACGATCAGCACCCGCATCTCAGCTTGCCGGGTCGGCGCGTTCTGGAACGGGGAAGCTGATCGTCGTGGTCCAGCCACCTCTGCCGCCTTCAGTGTGCATCGACCCCTCGAGCTGACGGACGGAGCCTGTGACCAGCCGTGTCCCGAGGCCGCTTGGAAGTGTGTCCGATTCCAACGGCAACTGATCACTTCCCGTTCCGTCGTCCGCGACCGTCAGTGTCACGTTGCCGGCATCGTCACGGCGGAAACGCACCGAGACCGTACCGCCCGTATCCCCCGGAAAGGCGTGTTTGAACGCGTTTGCGACCAGCTCGTTGACGACGAGAGAGAGCGTGATCGCCTTGTTGGTCTCGATGGAGATCGGGTCGGTTGCGACCTCGATCACAACGCCACGCCGGTCCGCTCCCAGCGAGGTGGCCAGATGCTCGCAAAGCCGTTTGAGGTAGTCACCGAAGGCCACATGCCTGACATCCTCACCTTGGTAGAGTGCGGCATGGATCGCCGCCACGGCGTCGATACGATCACGCGCGGCGGCGAGCTTGTTCTTCGCCTCTTCCGTCTCGGCGGAGCCGGCCTCGAGCGAAAGGATGCTGCTGACCATCTGCAAAGAGTTCTTCACACGGTGGTTGACCTCGCCGATCAGCAGGTCACGGTCCGCCAGCGCCTCACGCAGGCGGTTCTCGCTCTGCCTGATGTGGGTGACGTCCAGCGTCACGCCAACGATCAGGACCCCTTCCGTTTCGGGCGCCCGGATCGATTCCCCCTGGGTCGTCAGCCACCGGATCGTCCCGTCTGGCAGGACGATGCGATAGTCCTGCTGCAGATGCGCGCCGACCGTGCGGAGCACGCGCTCCACGGCGGCTTCCACGCTCGGAAAATCATCCGGGTGAATACGGTTCAGGAAGAGCTCGAGCGCGTCGCTGGGCTCGTCCGGCGGGATGCCGAATATGGCGTCCAGCTGCGGCGATCGTACCACGGTCCCTGCTTCGGTATGGCACTCGAAATAGGCAAGTTCGGCGCCCCGCATGGACGCCCGGCGTTTCGCCTCGTGGAGTTGGTCGCCCAGGATGATCCGTGTGATATCTTCCGCTGTGTGGATGATGTGGGTGACACGCTCCGGGTTTTCGCTGTCGCCGAAAACAGGGGAGTTCACGACGCGCCAGTACCGGACCGCGTAGCGTCCGTCCGAGTCCATGACGTCGTGCTGGCGGACCGGCATCTCCTGGGGCTGCCCGGTTGCCACCACTTTGTCGGTCGAGGCTTGCAGCTCGGCCTCGGCATCAGCGTCGGGATCGTCCGGGTTCGCCGGGAAGGCCTCGAAGACACGCTTGCCGACCAGGTCCTCGCGGTCGATGCCGAGCATCCGACAGTAAAGGCGGTTCGCGGCGACGACGGTGAGATCGGGTTTGAACACCATCTGCGCGGTCGGCGCATTGTCGAACAGGGCTCCCATGTCGATCATGCTACCTTCGTCCACGCTCTACCTCGCCGTCCGCTCGCGTTGCCCATGCGGTGGCCGTTGCCAGCAAGAGAGCATTTCTCGCGGCGACCACAACCTGAACTGCCGGTGCCCATCCGTCGTCGTTCTATGCACGATGGGGTTACGCACGTGAAGCCCTCCGTACCTGATCCCTCAAGTGGTTCGTTCGATAGGCAAATCTGCGCGAGGAGGTGAAGCGGTCCCGATGCGGTCCGAACCCCTTTTCTTCAGAGACGACCGGGAAGGGGACCTGAGGGTCGGGCGGCTACAGCGACCGGACGACCTCTCCGCAAAGTGAATTCGGCGACCCGAGGCGGTGGGCAGCAATCAAGGCCGCGACCCCGCCGTTGATGACCGAGGGGGACGAACCTCATCCGGGATCGACTGCGGAGAAGACATACCGCTCCCCTCCCATCGGGGCCTGCCTCGTCACGATCGAGGGTCCGGCCTCAGAACTGCGCTGGCGGGCGCAGGGGATGTCAGCGCTGAAGAGGAGCCTAATAGCAAAGAGCTTTCAAGCGACAGGGAGGCGTATCTCCTCCTGAACGAGAACAGTTGTCAGTAAACTGTTGAGTCCGCGGCGATCCAAACGAATACCGGTAAGTTCCGACGCCTTTCTCGATCGGTCTGTTCGGGGTGCCCGCCGCGCTGTCCTGTCCACTTGGATCGTTTATAGCGTGTGTTACAGAACAGGTCTGACGAAGCGCGAAGGGATGGCGCTTTGAGACTTCAACGACAATACAAGGCCTTCATATCCTACGCTCACAAGGATAAGCTGCAGGCCAGGGTGCTGCATGTCGGCCTCGAGACTTTCCGTACGCCAAAGAACCTCGTTGGCACGGAAGGGGCGCACGGTCCGGTCGACCGCAGGCTGACGCCGGTTTTCCGCGATCGCGACGAGCTGGCGACCGGCAGCGCGCTCGGCCCGGAATTGCAGCGCGCTCTCGTGAACTCCCAGTTCCTGATCGTTCTGTGTTCACCGGCGTCGGCGAATTCTCCATGGGTGAACAGGGAGATACGCTTCTTTCGCGAGATCCATGGCGACGAGCGCGTTCTGGCCGCCATTATCGATGGCGATCCCGGTGCGCAGGTCGGGGAGGGTCATGCCGGGTGTTTCCCGCCGGCGCTGCTCGAACCTCCGAAAGGATCGCAGACGCCAAGAGAGCCGGTTGCCGCCGACTTCCGCCGCGAGGGCGACGGGAAGCGCCTTGCCTTCCAGAAGCTTGCCGCGGGCATCCTGGGTATCCCTCTCGACGGCCTGACGCAACGCATGGCGCAGCGCCGCCAACGCCGTGTCGCGCAGGTGGCTGCGGGACTTGGCGGGCTGGCGTTCGCAATGGGCGGTCTCGCCATCTATGCGTTCCAGCAGGAAGCCATCGCAGAACAACAGCGTGCCATTGCCGAAAAGGAGCGCGATACCGCTGCGGCCTCCCTCGAATACCTCGTCTCGATCTTCGAGATCGCCAATCCGGCTACGGAAAACCCGAAGACGATTACTGCCCTGACGATCCTCGAACGGGGCCTCCAGCAGCTCGATACGACCTTCAGGGACCAGCCCGAGGTCCAGGCCAAGCTGCTTGGCGCATTGGGTGAGGTCCATGCCAATCTCGGGGACATCAGGGCGGCGGAGGACATCCTCAGCCGGTCGATCGAGGCGCCGGGTGCAGCGCTGCGCGACCGGCTCGGCTCGATGACGATCCTTGCGAACCTCCACTATCTCAGCGGCAGGAACGAGCAGGCGATCGCGCTGGCTGAGCGGACGCTTCAGGAGCTTGCCGAAGAGGCCGGTTCCCTGCCCGAGACCCATCTTCTTCGCGGGGCGGCGCTCGAGGTGATCGCGAACGTCGCGGCCTACCGCACCTACGACAAGCAGGCGGGCATCGACGCCATGCTAAGGGCGATCGACAGCTACGCCATTGCCGAAGAGGGAGAGAAAGCCCTCGCAAGGGCACACGCGCAACTCGGCACGATGTATTCCTACGTCAACGACCATGGGCGAGCAATCGGATACCTCGCGCAAGCCGAGGCTGAGCTCCGCAGGCATTTCGGCGACAACCACATCGAGGTCGCGAACGTCCTGCAGAACCGCGCACTGGTGGAGTTTCGCGCCGAACGTCACGGCGAAGCCGCTCGGACGATGGCGAGGGCGCTCCAATCCTACGAACAGATCCTCGAACCGTCTCATCCCTATCTTGCCCGGGCCTACCTCCTGCATGGCCGTATCCTCTCCGCATCGGGAGAGTTCGATGACTGTGAGCAGGCGATGAGAAAAGCTGTTGCAGGCTTCGAGGCAGCGTTCGGTCCGCAGCACGAAGAAGTCGCGATTACCTACATTTACCTCGGACAGTTCCAGGCGAATGAAGGTTTCGCCGACGCAGCTTTCGACAGTTTTGATCGGGCTCAGATGATCTATGACGCGATTTATCCGGCAGAACATGCCAATCACGGCGATCTACTCGTCTACCGCTCCACTGCGATCAAGGCCGCAGGCGACCTCGCGACGGCTCGCGCAACTTGCGCCGAGGGGTTGCGTATCATGCAGATGACGATCAGGGATGATGATTCTTGGCTTGAAGAAAACAATATCATCTGCCAGAGCATCTAGATAAATATAAATAAACATAGGGGCCTGAGTGTAAAGATGAGCATTTACAGTGCATTGTTATCTAGCCTTGCGGCCGCAGCTCTTCTGCTTCCGTCGGCACACGCGGCCGTGATCGCCGCGGAATTCGAATTCTCCGGAACAATCAATGTCGGCGGCGACAGCTCCGAAGTTCTGGGTCCGGAATATCCGGGCAATGACCGGACCGGAGGGGTGATCAGGCGTTCGGATGCATTCGCCTTTTCCACGGTCACGGCTTCGGGCTTCGATGATCCCGTCGATGGCGTGACGTTCGCAAATGGCGTGACCGCGTTCGGGGAGTCGGCGGCGACGTCGAACAACCGGGTGGTCGTGACCATCACCAATGACGGGCGGGTCGCCGAAACGCTGGTCTGGAAGGGTACGATCTTCGGCGGGGGCGCAGGCATCGTCCAGCCTGACGAGACTTGCTATCTCCAAAGCCTTGACACCTGCAATCTCTATGACAGCCCCTCACAGAGCCACGACGCGACTGCGGAGATCATTTTCGGAGCCAAGCTCGACGGGACGTCATTGTTTGACGGTCGTATCTTCGTCGATGACGACGAGCAGGTGACATCGTTCGACGGCATCGCTCTCGATAATCTCGGCCTTGCCACGGACCCGGACGGCAATGTCGTCAACAGTCAGTACTTCTGGTGGGACGAGACGAACTTCCAGATCGACCTCGGCGAATTGCAGCCCGGCGAGATGAAAACCCTCGAGTTTTTCGTCATGACGACCGCCACCGCCTCGGGAGTTGATGGCTGCGGCTTCTTCGAAGGCGGTCCTCTCGTCTGTATCGGCGCGCAGGCCGGCTTCGGCGATCCGGACTCGAACGGCGGCAACCAGTTCCTGGCCAGCCGCAGTTACAGGTCCCTTTCATACAGCTCGAGCATCGAAGCATTCCCGCTCGAGGCCGACCCGATCCCTTTGCCGGCCGGCATCTGGCTTTTCGGGACCGTCCTCGCCAGCGGGCTGGGCTTCAGACGGCTCGGCAGGGGACGCGGCAACAATCACTAGGGCGCTCAAGGCTTCGCCGGATATCTGACGCCTTCCATTGAGTGGAAGGATGCAACGCGACCCGACTGCGCAGGGGCGTCGCCGCGGTAACCCGGTTTGCGGCTCGCCTGTCAGGGCCCTTGGGCACCGCGGCGCCGGGGGACGTTCGGGGAGGTCGGATTGAACCGAAGGATGATCTGGCGGTTCTTCGCTTCGGCGGGATTCTTCGCAGTTTTCCTCCTGTCCGGCCTGCTCGCCTTGAGGTTCGGGGGCGGGACCACCGGTGACGGCCTGCACGACGCCTATCGCCTCATTGCAATGTTCGCGGTCGCTGCGGAATGGGCAATGGCGGACGGCGTTCACCCCTTCGTCCGTTTTCTGGCCTTCCTCGCCCCGGCGGCGGCTGTCGTCGGCATCGTCGAGCTACTGAGCCGTTCGTTCCTTGGACGAATCAAGCGCGGCTTCGGTTTGCGCGGGATACGTGCCCACATCGTCGTCTTCGGGCTGACACCCGAGAGCCTCCTTCTCATCCGCGGCATCCACCGCAGCGCGGAACGCAGGAGGGTTGTCGTCGTCGGTCGCACACCGTCAGAGGCCGAACGGCACGCGCTGGACACGCTGGGGGTCGTCTTCGTGGAAGAGGAAGCCTTGCTCGATGATGCATTTGCTCTTGCGAGGGTAGAGCGGGCCGATGTCCTGATCTCGTTCATGCGGGGGGCTGACGAAAGCCTCACACTGCTGTCGGGCCTCAATGGCTTCCTTTCGCGAAGGGGCCGGATGGCAGGCCGGGACCCGATCGACCTGTGGATCAAGACGGACAATCCGAACCTCGGTGATCGGTTGGCGGAGTATTTCGGCCTCATGGAGATGCAGGACCGGCTGCATCCGCGTTTTTTCAGCCTCGAGGAGACTGCGGCCCGTCGTTTGTGGCGGCAGCACCCCCTCGATAGCCTGGCAGAGGCGCTGGGACATTCCGAGCTTCACCTTGCAGTTTACGGTTTCGATCGCCTGGCATCGCAGGTGATCACCGAAGCGGTGCGCCAGACGCTCCAGCCGCGAGGAACACGCATGAAGGTGACCGTCCTGACCGATCAGCCGGACAAGGCCAGGCGCCTGGCCGAAGCGTGGCGACCGGGCCTGTTCGAATGTGTCGACCTGGCATTCACCGCCATGCCCTTTGTCGACGGGGGGATTTCGGATACGGACTATGACCTTCTTCCCAAAAGAGCGACCGCCCACATCGTCTGCCACCCCGAGCCGGAGCGTGCCGTGGCCACGGCGCTCTCCCTGCGCAGGCTGCTTCTGCAACCGCCGGCTCGCAGCAGCCATGGGGCCCAGCGGCGCCTCAACGCACCGATCTTCGCCCGCTTCGACCGGCCCGGCGGTATCGGGGAGTTGCTCAGCGCGGCCGATACAGTCGGCTTGCGGAAGACCACTGGCTGGCCCGATGGCGTCGAGGTCTTCGGTGGCTACGATGACATGCTTGCGGAGGACATGCGCAACGCGCAGGAGCCGACGGTGATCGATACGGCCCGCGAAGCTATCGCCCGCACGATTCACCTGAGTTACCAGGAGGGCATCGCCGAGGGCAGGGGCGACGCGCCGATGACGGAACACCTGCGTCGCGCCGAGCGGAGCTGGCAGGCCCTGGCGCCCGAGTTCCGCGATTCCTGCCGTCACGCAGCCGACCACCTCTGGTCAAAGGCAAGGGCCCTAGGCGGCCGTATCGAGATATCGGACCCGGCCGCGCACCATCCCCTGGAACTCGAGCCGCACGCGGTGCTCCAGCTCAGCGAAATCGAGCACCAACGGTGGATGCACGAACGGCTCCTGGCCGGTTGGTCTTACGCAGAGAAACGTGTCGATGCGGCCAGGCGCCACCCGCTGCTCAGGCCGTATTCCGAGCTGCCCCCCGAAAGGCGCGGCATCGACCGCATGCTCGTCAAGCGCATGGACCTGGCCCTGTCTGCGGGAAACCTTGCCTTCCGCCGGGAGTACAGGATCGGCATCACGGGTCATCGACGGATGGATGCGCGTCAACTCGACGAGGCGGCGGTGCGGGAGGCGGTTCGGGGCCACATCGCCGCTTTAGCTCAGGACGTGCGACCGGCACGGCCCGTTCTCTACACGGCACTGGCGACCGGCGCCGACAGTCTGGCGGCGGAGGCGGCCCGGTCCCTTGGGGTCCCTTTCATTGCCGTGCTGCCTATACCGTTCGAGGCGGCGCGGGCCGACTACGAGGCCGTGCCGAACGGCGTTGCGCGCTTTTTGGACCTGATCGCGGATGCCGAAAGGGTGATCGAACTTCCGCTTCTTTTCGGCGACCTGACCGACATCGCGCCTGACGGCGAAGGCGGTTCGGCCGAGCGGGACCGTCAGTATGCCCTGGCAGGAGGATACATCGCCCGCCGGGCACAGACCATGATTGCTGTCTGGGACGGCCAGCCCCCCCGGGGCTTCGGCGGTACAGGGACAATCGTGAAGTGGCGGAATGAGCGCGCCGTTCCCGACGCCTTTGCCTTGGAGAGCCGGTTCACGCCTCCCTACGAGAACGGCCCGCTGATCATCGTACCGCCGGTCACCGCTGCGGCGTAGCCCGATCCGGTATCGGCGGTAGCATTTCCCGGCCATTAGCAGAACTGGAAAACCGCACGCTTGTTGTCCGGCTGTTAGAAACGGGTGAACTGCCAGTGCCTTCCCGTATGAGGGGCCCGGTGAGGAAGCTTCCGCCGCCCATGGGGCTTGTCATGGGGGTCGGGCCTCACTATAGTCCGTATAGAAAAGGTTGCCGCTGAAGACGAGGCGGCTGTCCAGGAGCCGTGCACGGGTGAAGGCTTCGTAGGACCAGAGGGTCTCCTCGTCGAAGGTATCAATGTCTCCGGACAGGAACGAAACGGTGGTGCCGCCCAGGTTGAAGCCTTTGACCGCCGGAAGCCCGGCGGTGACGTTCCCCGTCAGGTCGTACGCGACCGAAACCTTCGGCAGGAAGGCGGTGAAGGTCTCGTCATAGCCCGGCCATCCCGGTGGCGGTACCGCTCAGAGCGGCACGGGCGCTCCCCATCCGAGCCGGCGAGCGCGGGATCTCCTCAGCGCTCGTACGTACCGACGATTTCCCCGCTGGCCAGGACAAGACCGTCCATGGCGTCGAGGACCTGCTGCCGCGAGGCACCGTGCGGCAAAGCCAGCTTTTCAGACAGCGCGAAGACCTCGAAGTGGTAGTTGTGAGCCGGGTCGCTCCTGGGCGGACGCGGGCCATAATAACCCGTCGCGCCATAGTCGCTCGGTCCCTGGTTGAGACCTTCTGGTTGGGCCAGTCGCGGCGAGCCGGGCAGGCCTTCGGCGAGGGAAGTCGTCCCTGCGGGAACGTTGTAGACAACCCAGTGGATGAAGGGTGCATTCTGCCCCACATCCGGATCCTCGGCGAGAACCACATAGCTTTCCGTGCCGGAGGGCCCCTCATCCCAGTTCAGGGGCGGGGACACGTTGCCGCCCTCGGCCGCGTGCAGTTCGGGAATGGCTGCCCCGTCCTCGAACGCAGTAGAGGTCACATTCAGGTCCTGACCGGAGCTGGCTTCGACCAGGTCGATGGCGAGGCCGCTTTCCTTGCGGGGAGATGCCATCTCGACGGCGCCCGCCAGGATCCGAACATCCGAACCGGCTTCGTTCGTGGACCAAAGGTTCGCCGTGGGACGGCCTTCTGCCGTACCTTCATAGGTGATGCGGTAGACGATACCGTTCGTGTCGTCGGACAGGTACATCGAACCGTCGGGTGCCTGCGCCAGCCCGGCGAGCCTGCCGAGATGGCCCCATCCGTCGCCGTCCTCCACGACGAAGCCCTTGATGAAGGGCTCGAACGAGACAGGTTCCCCATCCTCGAATGCGATGCGCACCACTTCATAGCCGGAGGGCGGCTGGCGGTTCCAGGAGCCGCGCATGGCCACGAAGGCGTCACCTCGATAATCCTCCGGGAACGCATCGCCCGTGTAGAAGGCCATCTGCATCGGCGCGGAATGAGGGGTGTAAAGACCGATAGCACCCTTGCTCTGTTCGGTCCATTCCTCCATGGTGATGCCGCCCGGCGGGTAATCCTGTGGGTTGTGCTTTCCGTCGGCGAAGACGTAGGGCCAGCCGTATTTGGCGCCCTCCACGATATGGTTCAGCTCCTCGTGTTGTTCGTTATCGCCGAGCCAGTCGATGCCATGGTCCATGCCGTAGAGGCGGTCAGTTCCCGGCACGAACCCATAGCCGATCGTGTTTCTCAGCCCCGATGCAAAAATCGTCCGTGAGCCGCTGTCCGGATCCATCCGCAGCATGGTCGCGTTCTCTGCGTCCGTCTCGCCGCAGGCATTGCAAGTCGAACCGACCGAAACGTAGAGCTTGCCGTCAGGGCCCGGAAGCACCATGCGGTTGGGGTGCTGACCACCGGCAGGCAGGTCATCCACGAGCCGTTCGAGCGGCTCGAGTGTTCCATCGTCCTTGCGCGTCGTGCGGTAGACGTCTGCCACGGTGGTCAGGTAGACCGTGTCTCCGTCGATCGCGATCCCGTGCATCATCGGCCTCGACGCCACGACCTTGACGCCATCGGACCTGCCATCGCCATCCTCGTCACGCAGCATCACGACGTCACCGAGCTCCCGCCGGGTCACGTAGACCGTACCGTCGCCCGCCACGGCGATCATGCGGGGGTTGACGAGACCGTCTGCGAAGACATCGATCCGGAAACCTTCCGGCATCTGAAGTTGTGACAGCCGCGCTGGTGTCGGCTTCAACTGTTTCGGTTCGACCACGTGACCGACAATGGCGACATTGGCACTTTTGGGGTTGGTCAACTGTTTCGTCGTCGTTGGCAGGGGCTCGTCGAGGCCGTCGGCCTGCTGCGCGGCTGCGGGCGACAGCGCCGTACCCAGAAGGCAGGCGGACATGATGGTGGCAGGGGGATTGAAGGTTTTCATGATCGGCTCCGTGCGGACGGCAGTTCGCCGTCCTTGTCCTTCGGTCTGGCGAGGTGACGGTGGAGATCCGCCAGCATGGTGTGTTCTGTTTTCCGGCTCGACTTCAAAGCTGGCTCCGCAGCGCTTCCATCCGCGCAAGATGGCGCTTGACGAGGGGCGCTGCGCTCCTGGCCACGGATCGAAGCTGCGGGTTGTCGCCATTGTCGGCGTAGCCGGTCATCAGGTCCGCCGTTTCCCGGTGCGCGAGCACCTGCTGGTCCGCATAGGTCTTGTCGAACTTGTCGTCCGGCGCCGCTGTCAAATGCTCGAGTGCCGTCTTACGCCTTTCGTCGAGCTCTTCGGGCACTGAAATATCCGTAGGGGTCTCGTCCGAGCGCAGGGCGGAGCGGAGCTGGTGGCTCAGGGTCTCATGGTCATGCAGCATCCGCTTCGCAGCGGCGATGATCTCGGCATTGCCGCTCCGTGAAAGGACCTGTTTCGCCGACGCGATCTCCAGGAGGTCCCCGCGGGCTGCATTGGCAACAAAGGCTGCGCTGTCGTGGGAGCCGGCCGCGTTCGCCTCGGCCCGGCCGGCCATCGCGCCCGCCGCGTCGGTCATCTTGTCCGCCGCGCGGTGGAGGCCGGTGTGCCTGGTCTCGTCCGTCATGCTGCTTCTCCTTTGCGGCTGCGTTCTTCGGCCTCGAAATAGCCGGGCGTGTGCCCATCGCCGCCCTCTTCGAAGGCAGGGATCGGATGGGGCCCTTCGGTGGAGAAGCGGTACTCCTCGCCGAATTCCTCCCGGTGCCTCGCGATGACGTCCTCGGAAGGCACGCCGCCTTCGTTCACCTTGTGCTGGTAGTCGAAATACCGATGCTCGGCAGGCAGCCTGTCCACGTCGACGAATTCGGAGTCGTGGCCCGTCCAGTTCACCGTCCGGGCGAGGACGTCGCGCACGTAATCCTTGTTCGGCTCGAAGGTGGCAGGCGCCGCGACCCCCTTCTCCGGGAAGATCGACTGCGGATCGATCCCTTCGACCTCCTTCATAGCTTCGGTGGCAAGGCGCAGGTGCTCGATCTCCATGGCGAGGTGGAGTTCCCAGATCTTCTTGATGCGGGGGTCGGTCTCGGTTTCCATGAACGACCAGTAGAGCCAGCACTCGTTGTATTCGTGCAGCGCAAGGTTCGTCATCCAGCTGACGGTCGGGTCCAGGATGGATTCGTAGTGGGTGACATGCTGCTGCTCGATCTCGGCGATCTCGTTGTAGAGGGCGCGGGCCAGCGGGTTCTCCGGTCTGTTGCCCACGGTCATGTAGAAGTTCATGGTCTGCTGTTCGGCCGACATGACGGTGAGAGCGTTGAGGATGGACTGGAACTGGCTCGCTTCCACGGTCATCGGGCGGCGCAGGTCATCGTCGGGGTCGCGGTGCTGGAAGATCGTCGGGCGACCGGGCAGGATTTCGGTCAGGTCGCCGGTGATCTCCTCGGCCTTTCTCCGCTCACCCATCAGGTCCATGAGATTGGCATAGCGGTAGAGGTGGTCGTAATCCTCCAGGACGCCGAACTCGTAGACCTGCCTGAGATAGGGATCGGGTTCGTGCCGGGCGACCCAGCTCGTCAGGTCCACCGCAACCTGTTCATAGCCGATCGTGTTCGCGATCGTGCTTTCACTGCCGGGGACGAGCCATGCCACGGCGCGCTGCTGCTGGTGCTCGATCCGCCGCACCTGGGCGAGCATCTGCTTGACGCCGATGTCGGCGATGTGGCGCGCTGTGTTGTGCGAGTTCATGATCGACTCGACTTCGATCCCGTTCATCACGATCACGCGGCAGCGGGTATAGGGATGAACGTCGGCGGTATTGTAGGGCTCGCTGTTCAGTTCGGACCAGCTTCGCAACTGGCGATCCAGAGGGATGCCCTTTTCGGTGAGCGGGTTGAACGCCATCGCTTCGTCCTCCGTTTTCGTCACAGCGACAGGCTGTCACGCTCATCGGGTAATGATCCCGCCAGCAGTGAAGTTCGGCACCCCCGAAGACAAAGGAGCCTCCTCAACGACTTGCGATAGTTCCATCAGGTGGCGGAGGATAGGCTCGGTACCGGGAGGTCGGACGCGGGCGTCCAGCCGGAAAGAGCCAAGGGCCGGGGGGTCGGGTTCAGGGATGGCAGTTCAAGCCTTGCCTGGCTTGTCCGGCGAAGGCGCGGCCCGCGGGACCGATTTCGAACCCTCAAGACGACCCCGCGCCCGGCGTGTTCGAGACATCATCCGATGCGAAGGCGATCGAGGCGAGCTGCGAACACCGTCGTTTTCACAGGCGAACGGATCGCATCGACGTCAATCCGGCGAAGGTTGAAGTTCGCATCAGCAGTTCGTCAGGTATCACCCGAGAGGATGCTCATGTTCCATGACGGGCGATGTCCTTTTCGAACGTTGCCAGAATTGCGCTGCGGAGTCGTTCGATGGATACCGGCTTGCCGAGGAAACCGGCCGTGCCTGCTTCCTTTGCGGAACGCCGCGCTTCTTCGCTCGTGTCTGCCGTGACGATGAGAATGGGCGGCGTGTTGGCCCCGCGCTCCTTGCGAATCCTTTCGGTCACTTCGATCCCGTTCAGATCCGGCATCTGAAGATCGATCAACGCCAGATCGTACCTGCCGCGTGTCGCTTCGTCGACGGCCTGCTCTCCATTGTTGGCGAGAACGACATGGAACCCCAGGCGGGTCAGCATCGAGCGCAGGACG
Organism: uncultured Caulobacterales bacterium; assembly: GCA_964484475.1. Taxonomy (GTDB): domain Bacteria; phylum Pseudomonadota; class Alphaproteobacteria; order Caulobacterales; family Parvularculaceae; genus Parvularcula. The sequence continues at coordinate 34,466 of CAZAFU010000009.1, forward strand.
AGCTGGTTCACGGCGTTGTCGTCGGCGACAAGCACCCGTCCGCTGCCAATGGGCTCGATCGCCTCCCGGTCGAGAGTTTCCGGGCGGCTCTGAACGTGCCGCGACGGTACCCAGAGCCAGAAGGTCGAGCCACCGGCCGGATTGCGCCTGATACCGATCTCGCCGCGCATGAGCTCGACCAGGTTCTTGCAGATCGCAAGGCCCAACCCGGCGCCCGATGAACCCTCCGCTCCGTGCCTGTTCATCTTGGTGAACGGTACGAAGATTCCTCTCCAACGGTCCTCCGGGATGCCGGGGCCCTGGTCGGAAACTTCAATCCAGAGTTCCTCGCGGCCGCCCCGGTAGCGCATCTGGGTATGGACCTCGATATCGCCCTCCACCGCGAAGGTGAGAGCGTTCGAGATCAGGTGACCGAGAACCTGTTCAAGCTTCACGGCATCGACTTCCACGAGTTTCGGCAGTGCGGAGTCGAAAGTGCTGACGATCGGGTTCGACCGGCGTATCGCCTGAGGGGCGAAGGACTGGACCACGCAATCGACGACCTTGCTGATGTCGACGGGTGTCGGCTCGAAGCCGACCTGTCCGCTTGTCACCTCGACCATATCGAGGATGTTGGCCACGAGCCGCCGCAGCGACTTCGCCGAAGTGAACGTCTTTTCCAGGTGTTCCTTCTGTTCCTCCGGGTCCTGAACGAACATGGCGGTCTCAAGCATGCCGATCATTCCGTTCAGAGGCGTGTTGAGCTCATGTCCGACTGCGGAGATGAAGTCGCTTCGCGCTTTTTGGAAGCGCTCGGCCTCCTCCCGTTTCTCTGCGATCTCTTCACGTATGCTGCGCTCTTCGGTGATGTCCTGAAGCGAACCGTAGGCGCCTTCGATCCTGCCTTCGTTGGCGAGCGGGTAGCCTATCACGCGGACCCAGCGGTCCTTGCGCATGGCATCGATGAGGGGCACCTCGATTTCGAAAGGTGTTCCCTGTTCCATGCAGGCGTTCAGGTGATTTTCGATCTTTCCCCGAACACTCTCCGGATAATAGAGAAGCGCCGTCTCCCTGAGGACCGGCTGGTCGTCGGGATGGCGATGAATGGCAAAGGTCTGGGGCGTCCAGAAGAGTTTCTGCGTGAACTTGTTGATCGACCAGCCGCCCACATGGGCCGCTGCCGACATGGTCTCCATGAGGGCGAGCTGTTCTTCGAAACCGCGATGGAGCTGCTCGAGTTCCCGTTGTCGCTGCTCCGCTTCGGCTTTCAATTCGAAGACCTGCAAGTAGGCGGATACGAGGTCGGCCAGGCGCCCGAGCTGGCGCTTTTCCGAACTGGAGAAGACCCGCGGTACACGGTAGATCACGCAGAGGGTCCCAAGTGGCCTTCCAGCGCTGTCCCTGACCGGATGCCCCGCATAGGCTGCGATGAACGGCTGGCTCGTGACGAGCGGGTTGTTCTGGAAGAGCGGGTGTTTCTGAGCGTCTTCGACGTAGAAGGGAGCGTCCTGGTAGACAGCATGGTCGCAGAAAGAGACGTCCCGTTCGGTCGACTTGACCTCGAGGCCGTAGCGGGCCTTGAACCACTGGTCGCACTTGTCGACCAGGGACACCGCCGCGATCGGAGCATTGAGAGTCGCTTTGGCCTGGTAGACGATACCGTCAAGGGCAGCGTCGCGCACCCCGTAGTCGATGCGAAGGGCCGCCAGGGCGGCGAGCCGTTCGTCTTCGTTTTCCCGGCGCGGTGCAGCGACTGTCACAGAATAATTCCTTATCCGACTTCTTTTGCTTGCGGCTTCGCGACGTTCGACAATTGCCAAGACCCGGCGCCCCGACGGCGGAGATGGCCGCCCGCTGCTGAGGGGCCACCTCCGCCGTGAATGGAGATTCACCAGCCTTTACACGAATATGGCGAGAATTCCTGTCACGATATCACGCTACAACAGGCGGTCTGATCCGTAAGAGAGGGACCGGTTCAAGCGGCCTGGCTGAACTCGCCAAGAAGAAACTGGCGGACAAGGTCGGATGTCGATCCGCTTTTCTCTTTCTTGTCGGCTTGGCTGTAGATATCGACCACGCTGCGATAGCCTTCGAGTCCGGAAGAACTCAGTACAGGCTCGTAGCCCATCGACCAGTCCGGGAAGATCCTGTCTTCGACTTTCTCGTCGAGCAGTGTTTTGATGGTGCGATGACGTGTGGACTGACCGATCTTGTCGAAGATCCGCCCGACGCTGTCGTCCGGACCCTCAAGGCACTGGAAGAACATCTCGTCCTGGTAGACCAGAACACCTGTCACCCCGAACTGGCTGTTCGTGGCGCGGGCGTCGGAAAGGATACCTTCGAGGTCGGCGTCGGTCATGCGTTTGGTTGGGACACTGAGATAGACGAGACGGCGCATCAGATCTCTCCTCGTTGTGCGACAGGATGCACCATTGGATGATAGTGTTGCAATTATCTTCCGCGATCTGGGATCACTATAGACGAGCAAAAACCGTGGCTTGGTCGATGGGTGTATTCTTTTTTCACCGACTTTCCAAATATTGCATCGCCCGCATGGGAAGGAAAGCCTATGGATCTGGAATCATTAGTTGATTCGAATGAAGCAGAGACCTGTTCACGAATCCGAGACACTCGTAAACGGGGCATTAAGATCATCAAGCCACAAACTCTACGGCAGGTTGAAAATCTTTACGTATGGGTGCGTTCCTGATCAGCTGCTTCGCCAGTTTCGAGCGAGAAGGTGAACGTCCGGGTGTATTTGTCACAGCAATCTGAGGTGGCAGAAGAATCTTTCTCGAATCCGCCAAGCGCTGATTCCCGCCTAAGAGATGAGGTCCATACTGACGGCTCGAAGGAGACTGTCATGCCAGCCATCACCCAGACCCGTATCGTTTGCGCCGTATCGCTCGCTTTTCTCTTGGGCGGAGCGGCCTTGCTGGTTGCAAGGCCGTTCGGCGACGGATGGCTTGCGATGCTGCCCGCCATTGTTCTCCTGTCGGGTGCCGGCATTGGGCAGCTTCTCCAGATCGCTGCGGCGCAACAAGTGATCGGCGAGCGTGCGAACGCTGCGGCGCGCTGGGCCGTGGGCCTCCCAGAGCCCGCTCCTGCAGGCCTGTATATCGACCCAATGGTCGAACAGAAGCGTATCGAATCGAAGACGGCCATTGCCGATGTCGAGCGCCTGATGGCCCTGGACGGTGAGCGGAACGAAGAGATTCGTACCCTGCTGATGATGGAGGCCGCACCGGGACAGGCCGCAAGCGCGGTTTTCTCCCCGGACGGTGTGTTGCTCAGGGCCAATGACAGCTTTCATAGCCTTGCCGGTCTCGACGGCACTCCGCCCAAGGGAACCGAACATGCGGCGCTGCCTCTCTTCCGGGAAGCAGAAGGCTTCGGGCCGGCTCAGGTCTGGAAAGACGTGCTGGTCAGCGGACAGGCCGAGTGCCGTATCACTCTCGACACAGACGGAAAGCAGCCCGGCGTCCTCGACCTCTTCTATGAAAAGAAGGAGCTGAACGGCGGTGAGGCACTGGTCGTCCTCACAGTCCGGGACGTGACGGAAGTGGTTTCCCTTCAACGCGATAGGGCCCTCTTCGAGGCCGCGTTCGACCGGGACGAGAACCCTGTTCTCATCGCGGATCTCGAGGGCAGTATTCTCCGGATGAGTGCGGGCGCCGTCAGCCAGAAGAAGCGTCTCGGCGAACTCCTTCCGGGGTCGAACTTGACCGGGGATGGCAGCGGGTTTCTCCCGGCGGGGCTGGTCGACAGGCTCAAGTCGGAGGGCACCATGGACATATCCCGGGGCGCTCTTGACTACAGAGCTGCGGCATCCGCCCTCGGTGAGCGGTGCCTCCTCGTGCGGCTCGATGACAAGACCGAGGAAAGGCGCACCCGGGCCATTCTCGATGCCGTCGATCGTAACCAGGCCATGGTGGAGTTTGCCCCCGACGGAACGATCGAAGGTGCGAACACGAATTTTCTCGAAGTGTTCGGCTACCACTTGAACGAGCTTGCGGGGCAGAACCACCAGCTGCTCGTCAGCGAAGAGGAACGGGCGTCCGAAGCGTACCGGGCGTTCTGGACATGCCTTGCCGCTGGCCAGCCCCAGGCTGGCTGCTTCCGCCGCGTCGCGAAGGGCGGTGCCACGGTCTGGCTCCAGGCGAGCTACATTCCGATCAAGGACGGTTCGGGAAAAGTCGTTCGGGTCATCAAGACGGCCTTCGACGTCACCGATCGTGAGGTCCATGCAACCGAGCACCGTGCGCTGATGCAGGCCGTGGATATGACCCAGGCGACCGTCGAATTCGACCTCGAGGGCCATGTTCTGCGTGCCAACGCAAACTTCCTTGAAACGCTCGGCTACGCGGAAGACGAGATCGTCGGCAGGCATCACCGCATGTTCTGCGACGAGGAGGAGAGCCGCTCGGAGGCCTATGCCGCCTTCTGGAAGAGACTTGGCGAGGGCCATTTCGACGCTGGCCGCTACACCCGCTACGGCAAGAACGGACGGAAGGTCGTGATCCAGGCTGCCTACACCCCGGTCTTCGGGCAGGATGGAAAGCCGGTGAAGGTCATCAAGTTCGCCACGGACATCACCGAAGCGTCGCGTCTGGCCACGATCGCGGATTTCAAGAGTTCCGCGTTCGAGCAGGCATCGGTGGCCATGATGATGGTCGATCGGGACCTGGTCATCCAGCACATCAACAGCTCGACGGTCAGCCTTTTCAAAGAGAAGAGAGAAGCGTTCCAGGCGATTTTCAGGAACTTCGATCCCGAGGCGATGGTCGGGCGCTGTATCGACGACTTCCACAAGGATCCCGGCCGGATCCGCCGGATCCTCGACGACCCGGCCAACCTTCCGTACTCTGCGGACATTTCACTCGGGAAGATGAAGATCAATCTTGCCATCGGTGCCGTCTACGACCGGGAAGGCCATTACGTCGGCTGCTCCCTTGAATGGACCGACGTGACGACCCAGCGCATTCACGCCAGCATCATGGACGCGTTCGACCGCAACCAGGGCGTGGTCGAGTTCGACCTCGACGGAACGGTCTCTGCGGCGAATGCCTGCTTCGCCTCCGCTCTTGGTCACCGGCCGGATGCCCTGATCGGAAAAAGCTACGCGTCTCTTCTGGCGGACGCCTCGAGGGAGCGTCACAGCGAGGGTTTCTGGCACGAGCTGTCTGGCGGCGAGAACTGGACCGGACAGGTCGTGCACAGGGATTCGAACGGCGACGAAGTATGGATGCAGTCCGTGTTCACACCGGTTCTCGACGGGCACGGAAAGGTCTTCAAGGTCGTCGCGACCTGCTCGGACGTCACGGAGGAGGAGACCCGCAAGAGGGACGAGGCCCTGCGGCAGAAGAAGCGCGATCGCGACCAGCGTCAGGTTGTCCTCCGTCTCGCATCCGGCCTGCAACGGTTGTCGGAGGGGGACTTCACGGTCGCGATCGAGGAAAGCTTCCCCGAAGAGTACGAGAAGCTCCGTACCGACTTCAACACGTCCGTCTCAAAACTCCACGACTCCGAACAGGAGAAGAAGCGTCAGACTGCGGAGCAGGAGAGCGTGGTGAAAACGCTCGCTGCCGCCATGCAGGCCCTCCGGCAGGGTTCGCTCGAATGCGCGATCAAGGATGAGTTCCCGCCAGCCTATGAGAGCGTGCGGGGCGACTTCAACGCCGCCGTTGCCGCTCTGCGGGGGGTCGTCGAAGCCATCATCGAGGCCACCAATGGCATCAGGACCGGGTCCACGGAAATCGCCAACGCAGCCGATGCGCTGTCCAACCGCACGGAGAACCAGGCCGCCAGCCTCGAGGAAACGGCCGCGGCCCTCGATCAGATCACCGCGACGGTGAAGCAGACCGCCGAGGGCGCCCAGCACGCCAACACAGCCGCGCTCGAAGCCAGGTCCAGCGCCGAGACTTCCGGTGAGGTGGTGAGTGCCGCCGTCGATGCGATGGACAGGATCGCATCGTCCTCCAAACAGGTTACCCAGATCATCGGGGTGATCGACGATATTGCCTTCCAGACCAACCTGCTGGCCCTTAACGCGGGTGTGGAAGCGGCGCGTGCCGGCGACGCAGGACGGGGCTTCGCCGTGGTCGCCCACGAAGTGAGGGGCCTCGCCCAGCGTTCGGCGGAAGCGGCGAAGGAGATCAAGGACCTGATCTCGATCAGCACGAAGGAGGTCAGCGATGGCGTCGATCTCGTCGGACGGGCGGGTGAAGCCCTGCTGAAGATCGTCGAGCAGGTCGGCGGCGTATGTTCCGTGATGGACGAGATCTCGGCTTCGGCCAAGGAGCAGTCCCTGAGCCTCAGCGAGGTGAACCAGGCGATGAACCGCATGGACCAGGTCACCCAGGAGAACGCTTCGATGGTCGAGGAGTCGACCGGAGCGAGCCATGCCCTCGCGGAAGCTTCGCGGGCGCTGCTGACCAAGGTTTCCCACTTCCAGCTGTCGTCGGTGGAGAAGAGGCCGTCCCCGGTTGAGACAGAAGACCTCGTCTCCCAGCACGACGCGTATCCCCAGCGCCGGGCGAGGCCGCAACTCATCCAGACCCGGCAGGAAGCCGAGGGGGACTGCGACTGGACCGAGTTCTGAGCAACCGAGGAGCCTCGACACGGATTCCCGGTCAGCCTTCGCCGGCTCCCCGAAGGGTTAAGGGGCACCTGACGACCCGAACGGCGGTGCCCGTGGGGGGCTCTCCCTGCCAAGGGCCAGAGCGCCGGGTCTGGACGGGGTGGGGGGCCGAACGCTTGCCGGGACCGGGCAGGCCGGAGGGATGGCTCTTGGCCGGCGGGGCTGCGCCGCCGGCGTCTTTTTGCACGCCTTCCCGGGCGCGCTACCTTTCATGGGAGACGCACGCACACCCGAGGACCAGACCCATGAACAGACACTTCCTTCGTATCACCGCCGCAGGCGTTGCCCTGGCCGCGGCGTTGCCGGCCTCGGCCCACGAGATGTTCCTGAAGCCCCTCGACCATACCCTCGAGCGAGGGGCGACAGCGACGGCGCAGCTCGTCAACGGGACCTTCGAGCGGAGCGACAACGCCATCGACCGCGACCGCATGAGGGACGTGACGGTCCACGGGGGCGGCGAGACCCGCAAGCCCGATCCCTCGCAGTGGGAAGACCGCGACCTCGCCGCCTTCCTCGAATACTCTGTCGGCGAGGCGGGGACCTACGTTCTCGGCGTTTCGACCACGCCGCGGATCATCACGCTTTCAGCTGATGAGTTCACGGACTATCTCGAGCATGACGGTGTTACCGACGCGCTCGAGGATTTCAAGGCCGACAGCGATCTCGAGAATGTCCGTGAGCGCTACTCCAAACACGTGCGAAGCGTCGTCCAGGTCGGCAGGATGACTTCGGACGAACACCAGCGGGTCCTCGGCTATCCGGTGGAAATCATTCTCGACGAAAACCCCCTGAACATGGATGTCGGCGACGACATCGCCTTCCGTGTTCTTTGCGACGGTGAGCCAGTCGAGGGGCAGCTCGTCTATGCAAGCCACGAAGGCTTCCAGCACGAGGACGAAAACGGACACCACCGTGCACGGACAATGCGGACCGGCAGCGACGGGCGAGCCGCCTTCGAAGCCAGCCGCGATGGCGTCTGGTACATCACCCTGATCCATATGGAAAAGCTCGAAGACGACCCCGAGGCCGACTACGAGTCGAACTGGGCGACCTTGACCTTCAAGATCGGCTAGGCGCGCAGCGCTCCTCGGGAAGGGGACGGCGGGGCTTCGAAAGGCAGCCGTGGATAGCGCCCATGGTCCTCGGATGACCGGGCGGGGGGGAGGCTCTCGCGACCTGGTGGTCAGGCTCCTTTTGCCTGCCTGTCAATCCGCCTATACTCCCCTCCATGGCGCGACAGCCGATCAGGATCCGCAGGCAACGCTGGTGGCTCAACGTCCCGGTCCTCGTCGGGGCGTTCGTCCTCTTCATGGCTCTCGCCGCGATCAGCGGATCCCTTGGAACCCGTGAGCAGCGGTCGAACGGCAACGCCTATTGGGAGCTCTTCTTTCGGGCGCCGCTTGTCGGCCTTGAGCGGTTGGCGGTGATCGGGACCTGGCGACAGGACCGGCGGCGGTCCGAAGAGATCGGACCGGCCCATTGCGGAATGAAGATCTATGCCCTTCCGCCCGGCGAGGGGCGTGCCTTCTTCATCGATCCGCTGCCCGAAGATGCCCTCTGGTCGCTGGAGGGCGAAACCGGGCCGCTCAACACCATGACGCGGATGTCCGGTTCCTTCTGCGGAGGGCCGGAGACGCTGATGGACACCATTCATGGCCGGATCCTCACAGCCTGGCGCGAGCCCCTCAACGAACGCTTCTGCTCGGTCT
>CAZAFU010000010.1:0-39338 GCA_964484475.1 uncultured Caulobacterales bacterium
CCCCAGGCTTCCATCACCTCTTCGAACTTCTCCATCGAAGCCTCGAATTCGGTCATGTCGGGTTCGGAGGGAATGAGCATCCAGGTGCCCTCTTCTGTCTCCTTGGTCTTGAGCTCGGGGGCCTTGACCCTGGGCGGATCCATCACGGGCGGGTCGGCCGGTTTCATCTTCGTCAGCTCGGCGAAGGGGTCGTTGAGAAGGACGATGGACTGGTTGTCGCCCCACCGGTCCGGGCGACCGATGACCTTGACTTTCACCGAATCCTTCCGGTGCAGGACCGAACGGAGAGCCTCGTCGGCACCGCCGTCGACGCGGAGGAATGCGATGCGGCCATCTTCTGCTTTCCCGCGGGTTTTCTCCGCCTCGCGGGCCCTCCGCGCTGCTTCGCGGCCTTCCCGTGCGCGCTCGCGCGCTTCGCGGGCCTTCTCGCGGACAAGACGGCGGGATTCGCGAGCCTCGTCCTGCATGCGGTCGCGTTCCTCGTGCATGATCTCGATTTCCTCGCGGATCTCTTCCATGCGCTGGTCGGACATGCCGCCTTCTTCCATGGCCTGGTCGAGTTCGTCCTCGAGGTCGTCGAGGTCGTCTTCCAGACTGCTCAGTTCCGAGAGGAGCTCTTCGAGCCGGGCACGCCCCTGGTCGGAGGCTTCACCGCGAACGCTTCGGCGTTCGCTGCGCTCGTCCTCCTGCACCGCTGCGGCAACTTCGACGCGGGAAGCGGTGAAACCTGCGACTGCGATGGCCGAGGCGGAAGCTGCAAGGATGAAGACGGCTCGTTTGAGCGGGGCACTGACAGGGAGTTGCATACGGACAATCCTTTCTTTCAGACTGTGGTCCAGGGTCAGTGCGGGAACCGGGCGCCCAAGGCCTGCGGATTTCAGAAGAAGCTCCGCATAGCGCTTGGTGTTCACACCAAGACCCCGCACCGCCTCGTCGCAGGCTGCTTCCTGATCGGAGCGCAGAGCCTGCCTGGCAGTCTTCACGAGAGGGTTGAACCACTGGAGAGCAAAGCCGATTTCGGCGAGGTGCAGCACCAGAAGGTCGTTTCGCCTGAGGTGGACCAGCTCGTGGGTGAGCGCCATGTCCTGCTCGTCCGGACTGAACATCGTCTCGAACTTCGCCGGCACCGCGAGGATCGGGCGTCTGAGGCCCATCACCTGGGGCGTTTCGGCGGCATCGGTCACCAGCAGCTCGAACGAGCGGCGGTAGCCGACATGCCGGGCGGCGCGGCGTGCTCTCTCCGAGAGGGCCCCGGAGACGGGACGGCTCTCGGCGATCAGGGTCTGCCGCCAGGTCCTGCCCCGCGACCAGCAGAGGAAAAGAACCGTGAGGACCCCTGCGAACCAGAGGCTCACCGTGACCGCCGCGAGCTCGGCGGAGGTGGGAAGACTGAAGGCGAAGGAGGTATGAAGCTCCGTCGACTGAAGAGGTATGGTCGGCCCCGGCAGCGTGAGCTGGCGTTCAGCCGCGGGCATCACCTGCGGCACCTGGGTGAGAGCTGCCTCGGACAGCATCGGCGTGGTTGCGGGCGCCATGGGAGCCATCGGCTCGGGACCCACTTCCTTCGGGATCGCGGGTGCCAGGAGCCGGATCGCGGGGAGCGACCAGAGAAGAAGCGCCGCCCTCGATCCGAACCGGTTCGCCACCGGCTTTCGCAACACCAGAACCAGTACTGTCAGTGCGCTGACCCAGAGCGTTGTGTTCAGGCCGTAGAAAAGGAGTTCAGTTGCGGTCATCTTTCAGTCTCCTGACCAGATCCTCGAGTTCGGCGATGTCCTGATCGTCGAGTTCACGGGCTTCGGCGAGGTGCGCGACCATGGGGGCCGCCTTCCCGCCGAAAAGATTGTCAACGAAGGTGCCGACGACCGTCTTGCGGTATTCCTTGCGGGCGACCAGCGGGGTGTAGAGATAGCGCCGCCCCTCGGGATCGGCCTTCAGGGCTCCCTTCTCCACCAGGCGGGCCAGCAGCGTCTTCACGGTCTTGTCCGACCAGTCATGGTCGGTGATCCGCGAGGCGACTTCTGCCGCGCCAAGACCCGGCTCGGCCCAGAGGACCTTCATCACCGAAAGCTCCGCTTCACTGATACGCATGGACTGCACCTTTCGATTACGATCGTAGTCGTCTCACGAACTACATGCGTAGTCAATCGGGGTTTGTCAACCTGTCCGCGAGGTCATCGTGAACGTGAGCCCCGCCGGCGCCGGGCACGAAAACGGGCGCCGAAGCGCCCGCCTGCATCCATCGATGCGAAGGAGCGATCAGGAACGGCGTTTCTTCTTCAGTCCGAGGGCCGCAAGCCCAAGACCGAAGAGCGGAAGCGCCGCAGGCAGAGGCACCTCGCCCGAAGGCGTGTCGTCGGTGAGGGAGAAACTGACGTTGTCGACATAGGCATCGATCGATGCACCGCTGTTGCGGGAGAACTCGAAGGAGAGAACCACCTGCCGCGCGAGGACAGGAAGCGTGCCCGCGATGCTCACGAGGTCGAAGGCGAAGGGATCGATGACGGGATCAGTCCGCGACGCCCCGAGGGGAACGCCATTGCCGTCCGCGTCGAGGAAGCGGATCTGCATGTCGACGAAATCGAACGTCCTGTTCTGCAAGAAGGCAGAGAAGACATAGGTCTGGCCACCGGCGGCTATGTCGCTCGCGAAGGCGGTGAGGTCGATGGTCTGGCTCATCGTCTCGGGATTGCCACCCGTCGCTCCGGTGAAACTGAAATCCCCGCTCTGCGCCTCGCTGGTCGTAACGATCACCCCATCGGTCGTCCAACCGCTCAGGTCGCCGGTTTCGGCTCCGGGGTTGGTGACGAGATTACCGGTCAGGGCAGCCTGGGCAAAGCCGAGCGCGGCAGCGGCGCTGAACAGCGCGGAAGTCAGGTTCTTCATGGAGGTTTCCTTGGGTCGCGCGCGGCGCTTGCGCCGGGCGTCAACGGGAATCAACGCTGCGTCTCACCAACTCAGGCGGGTATCACGGAAACGTCGGCTCCCGGCTTTCCTGAAACGGCCAGCGCGGCTAACGGCCTGTCCAGACCATGCTTCATATCAACGACCTTACCTATCGCATCGAAGGGCGAACGCTTTTCGACCAGGCCACCGCGATGATCGCGGATGGCTGGACCGTGGGCTTCACCGGACGCAACGGGACCGGCAAGTCGACCCTGTTCCGCCTGATCCGAGACGAGATCAGCGCCGATGGCGGCAGCATCTCGATCCGGCCGGGAGCCCGGATCGGCGGGGTGGCGCAGGAAGCGCCCGCGACCAGCGAAACCCTTCTCGATACCGTCCTGAAGGCCGACGAGGAGCGCGCGGGCCTGCTCGCAAGGGCGGAGACCGAAACCGACCCCCACGCGATCGCGGAAATCCAGACGAGGCTCGCCGACATCGACGCCCATTCCGCCGAAGCCCGGGCCGCGACCGTGCTCTCGGGGCTCGGCTTCCCGGCCGACCAGCAGGCCCGTCCGTGCAAGGAGTTTTCGGGCGGCTGGCGCATGCGCGTCGCCCTCGCCGCGGTCCTGTTCGCGCGGCCCGACCTCCTGCTGCTCGACGAGCCGACCAACTATCTCGACCTCGAAGGCGCCACCTGGCTCGAGAACTATCTCGCACGCTATCCCTACACCTCGATCGTCATCAGCCACGACCGCGGCCTCCTCAACCGTTCGGTGAGCCATATCCTCGCCCTCGAGGGCCAGAAGCTGTCCGTGCACAACGGCAATTATGACACCTATGCCAGGCGCCGGGCCGAGCAGGCCCGCCTCGCCTCGATGCAGGCCGAGAAGGTCGAGGCGCAAAGGGCGCACATGCAGGCCTTCGTGGACCGCTTCAGGGCCAAGGCCTCGAAGGCGAAGCAGGCCCAGAGCCGCCTGAAGGCCATCGAAAAGCTCGCTTCGGTGGACCTGCCGATCGCGGAGCGGACCACGCCTTTCCACTTCCCCTCCCCCAGGCCCGTCATGGCCCCGCCTATCGTCAGGCTGGAGGCGGCGGATATTGGGTACACGGAAGAGCGGCCGGTTCTCAGAAACATCACCCTGCGGATCGACAATGACGACCGGGTTGCCATTCTCGGGGCGAACGGACAGGGCAAGTCCACGCTGGTCAAGGCGATTTCAGGCCGCCTGCCGGTGATGCAGGGCCATCTCTTCAAGCACAAGAAGCTCAAGATCGCCTATTTCGCCCAGCACCAGCTCGACGAGCTGAAACCCAAGGAAACGCCCTTCGAGCATGTCCGGTCCCTGATGCCGGACGGCACCGAGGCGGAAGTCCGGTCACGGACGGCGCAGCTCGGTTTCGGCCCCCAGAAGGCCGATGTGAAGGTCGAGAAGCTCTCGGGAGGGGAGAAGGCGCGGCTCCTTTTCGGGCTCATCACCTTCGACAACCCGCACATGATGATTCTCGACGAGCCGACCAACCACCTCGATATCGACAGCCGCGATGCCCTGATCGAGGCGCTCAACGCCTATGAGGGCGCTGTGCTTCTCATCACCCACGACGCGCACCTTGCCGAGGGGGTGGCGGACCGCCTCTGGGAGGTGCGGGACGGCGCAGTGCACCGCCTCGAAGACAGTCTCGAGGACTACCGCGCCCGCATCCTCGCCGCCGAACGCACCTCGGGCCGCAAGGACAAGCCGCAGACCGAGACCAGCGCGGACCGCAGGCGCGAGGCGGCCGAGAAGAGGAAGGCTCTTCAGCCTCTCAAGAAGGAGGTGCAGGCCGCCGAGAAGGCCATGGAGCGCCTTTCGCTGGAAATCGACAGGCTCGACGCCTCCCTTGCGGACCCCGCGCTCTACGACGATCCCGACAAGGCGGCCGCCCTCAACAAGAAGCGTTCGGATGCGGTCTCATCGCTCGCTGACTGGGAGGAGACCTGGCTCATGAAAAGCGCGGAATACGAAGAGGCGGAGGCGGCTCAATAACCCTCTCCGCGGGCCGCACATGCACTGCTTTTCATGCGTGGCAACGGAACTTTCCTCGCGTATGCATGTTTACGAGTTGGTTAGTTTCGGAGGGATTTGACCGATGACCCGTTTTGCAATTCTGGCCGCCGCGGCCTCGCTCTTCGCCCTCGGCGCCTGTGCCGACGACGAGCCGGACACGATGGACGATGTGGCTGACGAGATGGAACAGGACGTCGAAGACATGGGCGACGGCATGGAAGATGCCGCCGATGATGTCGGCGACGAAATGGAAGAGGTCGGCGACGACATGGAAGACACCATGGAAGACCCGCCCCGCCGCTGACACCATCGACATGACGAAGCCCCGCCCCAGCGCGGGGCTTTTTCGTTGAGAGAGGCTGATGATGCGCGGTCTTGCTGCTCTTGTCCTGGCCCTGGCCGGCATCGGTGTGTTCCTGGTCGGGGCGACCGGGCCGCTGACCCCGCGTGAAGGCCTGCCGACACTTGCCGAAGGCGGTTTGTGGGCGGGCGGTCCGATCTTCATGCTTCTCGCCGCGACCAACCTGGCGAGAACAGGCGCCATGAGGCTCCTCTACGCCCTCCTGCTGCTCGGCGTGATCGGCTTGACAGTCTACGGAGCTTTCGCCCTGATGCGGGTCTAGAACCTCCTGAACCCGAATTCCGATTCGAGCAGCCTCAGCTCGTACTCGGCTCGGTCGAGTTGCCTTTCGCTTTCCCGCAGCCTCAGCGCGAGCTGACGCCGATCGAAATCGAACTCGTCGAGCCGGTCGAGAAGGCGCACGATCCTCTCCTGGATGTTGTCACGCTCCTCCGCGTCGAGATCGTCCTTCCTGAGATCCCGCCTGAGATCGTTGATCTGCCGCCGCGCGCGCCTGCGGTCGTTGAAGAGGCCGTCATAGCGGCGCCGCGCCCAGTCGAGCTCGCCGCGGGCCCGCTCGTAATTGGTCGCGATGCGGTGGATCCTGGTGAGGGCGGGGTCGGTGCACACACCCGGGTCCCCCTGCCCCCTGAGCCCCGACGCATAGACGCCGTTCGGTGTACAGAAGGTCTGGAGCCCCCTTGCACGGCCCCGCTCGAAGGCTTCGAAGTCCGGTGCGATGCCGAACCGGTTGCAGGCGGACGTCAGCCGCTGGAAACTGTCGGCTGACCGGCCGTTCACGCCGGCGGCCAGCCCCTCCGCTTCCCAGTCCGCAAGGCGGCATTCGCCCTCGCTCATCGTGGCGCAACCCGACAGAAGAACGGCCAGCCCGACCGCGAGACACCCGACCAACCAGCGCATATCGGCCCTCCCCGAAAGCGCCATGGTGGCGGCGGAGGGAACTTTTCGCAAGGCGGTCAGCTCAGGAGACGCTTGTCCTCGATGGTCAGGATGCGCGGCAGGCGTCGCGCGAGCGTCTGGTCATGAGTCGCGACAACCATGGCGACCCCTTCCTGGTCCACGAGCTCGAGAAGGAGGTCGAAGACCCGCGAAGAGGTCTCCTGGTCGAGGTTACCGGTGGGCTCGTCCGCAAGGACAAGCTGGGGCCGCTGGGCGAGCGCCCGGGCGATCGCGACCCGCTGCTTCTCGCCGCCCGAAAGCTGGGCGGGCTGGTGGGTCAGCCTCTCAGCGAGACCGAGCCGCGTGAGGAGTTCTTCGCCGCGGTCGCGCGCGGCACCCTTTCCCTCACCCGAAATGAGGAGCGGCATCATCACGTTGGTCAGGGCCGAGAACTCGGGAAGGAGGTGGTGGAACTGGTAGACGAAGCCGATCGCCTGGCGCCTGAGGGCGGTCCGCTGGCGATCCTTCATGGATGACGTGGCCTTGCCGTGAAGGTAGACCTCGCCGGCGCTCGGTTTCTCCAGAAGTCCCGCAATATGGAGAAGCGAAGACTTGCCCGAACCCGAAGGACCGAGAAGCGCCGCCGCCTCGCCCCTGCCAAGGGCGAGATCGAGATCCTCGAAGATGGTCAGCTCGCCATAACGCCGCGTGATGGCGTCGAGCCGCAGGACCTCACTCATAACGCAGGGCCTCCACCGGATCGAGACGCGACGCCCGCCACGCGGGGTAGGCGGATGAAAGAAGCGCCATGCCGAGGGCGAAGACGAGAACGTTCGAGACCTCTTCGAACTCGAAGACCGAAGGGATCTCGCTGAGATAGTAGATTTCGGGGTTGAAGAGGCGGAAGCCGAACAGGGTGGAGAGGAAATGCTCCACCACGCCGAGATTGGTGGCGATCAGCGAGCCGACCGCCACGCCGAGGATCGCGCCGGTCACGCCGATGAGGCCGCCGACCATCAGGAAGATCCGCAGGATCGATCCCGACGTGGCGCCCACCGTCCTCAAAACGGCAATATCGCTCTTCTTGTCCTTCACCAGCATCACAAGGCCGGTGATGATGTTGAGGGTCGCGATGCCGACGATCATCATCAGGATGATGCGCTGGAGCCCACGCTCGACCTCGAGGGCGTCGTTGATGGAACGGAAGCGCCGCTTCCAGTCATAGACGATGGTGCCCGGCCCGGCCGCCGCGCGGACGGCGGGAAGCACGTCCTCGACCTTTTGCGGCTTGTCGACCCGCACCTCGACTTCGGTGATTTCCCCGCGTTTGCGGCCGAAGAGCTGGGCCTGGGCGAGAGGCATGTAGACGAGGATGTTGTCGTATTCGTAGTTGCCGACACTGAAGACGGCGTCGATCCGGTAGGGTTTCTGGGTGGTCAGGGTACGCCCGAAAGGCGTCTCCGCGCCACCGCCGGTCACGAGGGTCACCGTATCGCCCACACCGACGCCGAGTTCCGCTGCGACTCCGCTGGCGATCGCAATGCTGTCCCCGCCGAACTCACCTGCGCCGAAACCTTCGAACGATCCCTGCCGCAAGGCTCCCGGGCCGCTCACCTCCTCGATCTTGGAGAGATCCGCGGGCCTTACCCCCTGGATGTAGACGGGGGCCTGCCCGTCGCTGCCCGAGACACCGTAGGCCTCGACCTTGAGGACGGGAATGGCGACTTCCACCCCTTCGATCTCCTCGAAGGCGCGGATCAGTTCGTCATCGGCGGGCATGGTTCCGGAGGCCGGCTGCACGAAGATATGCCCGTTCACGCCGAGAAGCTGGTCGAGAAGCGTCAGGCGGAAGCCCTGCATGACGCTCATCACCACGATCAGTGTCGCCACCGACAGCATGATGCCGAGAAAGGCGATGACGGAAATCAGGCTGACGCCTGCACCCTTGCGGGTGGCGCGGAGGTAACGAAAAGCCAACATGCGCTCGAAGAGCCCGAATGGGCGCGGCGCGGTCCGGTCAGTCATGCGCGGGGGAACCTTATACGAAACCTCCGTTTGGCAAGTTCCGCCGCCGACGTAAAGAAACGGCTGTGAAAGGGTCGAGGAAGGCCTCCGCATCGAAGAACACGAGGGCCACGCTGCACCGGCCGGCGAAGGAGCGCGGCGGGAATTCCTCGCGGGAACCGGTTGCCCGGATGGTTCGGCTGGTGCCACCAAGGCACAAACCAACCGGAACGACGAGGGACCGCCATGATCTGGCAACCAAGGACCAACGACCACCCCGGCGAAACCGTGCTCCGCGGCAGGCATGTCACCCTGCTCCCCGTGAGGACCCCCGGCGTTGCAGATCGCATCACCGCCGCGATGGCATATCAGCCGGACGATATCTGGCAGTATCTCCACTACGGCCCGTTCACGGACGAAGCGCCTCTGCGCGAGGTTCTCTCCAGTGGCCACGGCCAAGGCGACCGCTTCATGGGCTTCGAGCTTGAAACCGGAGAGATGGCAGGCTTCGGCGCCTTTCTCCGGGTCCGCCCGGAGCACGGCAGCGCCGAGCTCGGATCGCTCACCTACGGCAGGAAGCTACAGCGCACCCGCGCCGGGACGGAGCTGATCTTCCTCATGCTCAGCCATCTCTTCGATGATCTCGGCTGGAGGCGTGCGGAGTGGAAATGCAACACCCTCAACGCGCCGTCGATCGCCGCGGCAGGGCGCTACGGCTTCGTCTACGAAGGCTGCTTTCGACAGGATATCATCTGGAAGGGGAAGAACCGCGACACGGCGTGGTTCTCGATCATCGACAAGGAGTGGCCGGCGCGCCGCGATGCGTTCCGAGAATGGCTCAGCGATGACAACTTCGACGCCAGAGGACACCAGCACCGCTCCCTCCGTCACCTGATGCCCCAGCCGAAGGCGCGACCGGGCTTTTCCTAGCACGCAAGTGGCACCGGCCCGCCATCGGCCATGGCACGGAAGCCGATTCAGAGCTCGACTGAAGGCCGGGGAGGACCGCCGCTACACCGGCTTGCCGCCTCCGATACCCAGGGCTTCGAGATCGGCCCGGTACCGCGCGGTCATCGCGGCCACCTCGTCTTCGGAGAAAGGTGCGAAACGGCTCGTGCCGAACGGCCGCAAGCGGGTCCTGGCCTTTGCGAGCGGGCCGCGATTGTACTTGGCGAGGAAAGCGTGGGCGGCCCCGGGCCCGGCGAGGCGGGACAGGAGATGAGCCGCCCTCAGGTCGCCTGACGAGATCGAGGTGTTCGTACGGGACCGGCTCGAGCGCAGCGCCTCGTCGTCGATCCTCTCGACCCCCACGACCTCCGCGACGTCCCGCACGATGTCATCGAAGCCGCCGCCCCTGCCCTCGTAGCTGAGGATATGGGTCCGGACATGGTCCGGTACCGAAGTCCGCCAAGCCAGAAGATCGTGAATGGATATGG
The DNA here is from genome assembly GCA_964484475.1 of uncultured Caulobacterales bacterium. Taxonomy (GTDB): domain Bacteria; phylum Pseudomonadota; class Alphaproteobacteria; order Caulobacterales; family Parvularculaceae; genus Parvularcula. The sequence goes on from CAZAFU010000010.1 coordinate 9,612, forward strand.
TGTACGGATCGATTGCGCCGAGCCACTGCTCGAAGGGAACGAGAGGCGCAAAATGCATGTCCTCGAGGTAGAGCGAGGGGAGGTAACGCGCCGGGTTCCTGACGACGAACACGATATCCGTCAGCTCGTGCCGGAGCACATCGCTCAGCCGCCCGACCCTGCTCCCGGCATCGGGATAGATCGCACCCTTCTCCTGGTGCAGGGGTCCGGCGATGTTCTCGTCAGACAGCACGACGGTGCGGGAGGGCATTGCCCTGATCTCCTCGCGGACACCGGCGATCGAGGCTTCATCGCCGCAGAGACGCTCCGTGTAGGAGCGCCTCATGGTCAGAAGGGGGATCCAATCACTCTCGCCACCGCTCATCTCTTCCAGATGCGAACTGAAGAATTCCTGGAGTGCAGTGGTCCCGGTCTTGTGGGCACCGAGATGCAGAACGACTCTCTCCGCCATGTTCCTCCTTTCCCGGCGGGGGCGCCAGCCCCCGCAGCAGAAGAGTGACCTAGGCCGAGAGGAGTGCGGGGTCGAGGCTCGCCACCGTTTCCTTGCCGGCCTTGACCGCAGGAGCGAAGCCGCCCGCGCGGGGCAGGAGGTTCTCCGCGTAGAAGGTGGCGATGGCGATCCGGCTCTCGAGGAAACCCTCGTCCTCGCCGCCCTTCATGCCATGGGCCGCCAGTGCGCTCTTCAGGAGATAATGCCCGCCGGCGACATAGCCGAACTGGTCGAGATAGGGGGTCGCGCCAGCAAGCCCGTTCTCGGGGTCGGCGGCCATGGCCGCCACCATCCATTCGGTGGACTGGCGCAGGGTCTCGGCCTCCTTCCTGAGGATCGAACCCGAGCGCTTGAGAGCCTCGTCGCCGCTGGCGGTGAGGGCTTCGGCGTTGCCGATCACCTCTTCGATGAAGTCATAGGCGAGTTTGCCGCCGCCCATGCCGAGCTTCCGGCCCACAAGGTCGATGGCCTGGATGCCGTTGGTGCCTTCGTAGATCGCGCAGATCCGGGCATCGCGGTAGAACTGGGCAGCGCCGGTTTCCTCGACGAAGCCCATGCCGCCATGAATCTGGATGCCGATGTTCGTGACCTCGATCGCGCGGTCGGAGGCGAAGGCTTTCGAAAGCGGCACGAGGAGTTCTTCACGCTCCCTGGCCGCGGCCTGGATCTCCGGGTCGGAGGAACGTCTGGCCACGTCGTAATTGACCATGTTGGCGTAGCAGATCGCGCGGGCCGCGTCGGTCAGGGCCTTCATGGTGTAGAGATTGCGGCGGACATCCGGATGCTGATAGATGTCCACGGCCGGTCCGGTCTTCACCCCGAAGGCCCGCCCCTGGGTCCGGTCCTGGGCGTATCCGAGCGCCTTCTGGAAGCTCGCCTCGGCGACCGATGCGGCCTGCATCCCCACGTCGATCCGCGCCGCGTTCATCATCACGAACATGTTGCGCAGGCCCTCGTTCTCCTTGCCGACCAGCGTGCCGATGCACTCGTCGTTGTCACCGTAGGACAGAACGCAGGTGGGAGAGCCGTGCTGGCCCAGCTTCTCCTCGATGCCGACGACCTTGATGTCGTTCTGCTGCCCGATCGATCCGTCCTCGCCGATACGGAATTTCGGTACGAGGAACATCGAGATGCCCCGGGTGCCTTCCGGCGCGTCGGGGAGACGTGCGAGGACGAGGTGGCAGATGTTGTCGGTGAGATCGTGGTCCCCGTACGAGATCCAGATCTTCTGGCCCTTGATGTTGTAGGTCCCGTCACCGTTCGGCGTCGCCTTGGCCTTGATGGTCGCAAGGTCGGACCCCGCCTGCGGTTCGGAGAGGTTCATGGTTCCCGCCCACTCGCCGGTGACGAGCTTGGGGATGACATGCTCCTTCTGCCAGTCGTCTCCATAGGCCATCAGTGCCTTCACCGCGCCGGTGGTCAGGCTGGTTCCCATGGCGAGGGAGATGCATGCGCCGCAAAGCGCGTCGAAGACCGCCAGCGCCATGGCGTTCGGCAGGGCCTGCCCGCCATACTCCTCGGGAAAGGCCACCGAGTTCCAGCCGGCCTCGACGTACTGCCCGTACGCTTCCTTGAAACCGGGGGTGGTGAAGACCCTGCCGTTCTCGAGCCGGGCGCCTTCCTGGTCCGAGGTCCAGTTCAGGGGCGCGAACACGTCGTCCGCGAACTTGCCCGCCTCACCCAGCACGGCCTCGAGAAAATCGTCGGAGAGATCCTCGAACGCGCCGGTCTCGCGCACCTTGTCGAAATCGGCGGCGTGGTTGAGAAGAAACTGAACGTCTCGAACGGGAAAATGGTAGGTCACTGAAGGGTCTCCTTGGGAGATGTCGTCGGTTTGGCCTCCTTTTGGGGGCTTGGAGAGAAGAACGCAAAGTGGCGAAGGATCGCGCACTGCTCAAAGGGGTCCCGGAGGCCGCAGCCATCCTCGCGAGGGGGGGAATCTGCGCCATTCCGACCGAGACCGTGTACGGGCTTGCCGCCTTGGCCAGCGATCCCGTGGCGATCGGGAGGGTCTATGAAACCAAGGGCCGTCCGAGATTCAATCCGCTGATCGTTCACTGCGGATCCCTCGCGCAGGCCGAAGCGGTCGTCGTCTTCACGGAAGAGGCGAGAAAGCTCGCCAGCGCATTCTGGCCCGGCCCGCTGACCATGATCCTGCCGCGCCGGGAGGGCGCCCTGGTGGCCGATCTCGCCGGCGCCGGGCTGGACAGCCTTGCCGTCCGGGTTCCGGGGCACGACCTGGCGCGCGCGGTGATCGAAGCCGTGGGCTCGCCGCTGGTGGCCCCGTCCGCCAATCGCTCCGGCGGGGTCAGCCCCACAAGACCGCGGCACGTCCTTGACGATTACGACGGCGCGGTCCCCGTCCTCGATGGCGGCCCCTCCGCGGCCGGGATCGAGAGCACCATCGTGAGTTGCCTCGAAGGCCCGGTCAGGCTGATGCGGCCGGGCGCACTCCCCGCGGAACGGATCGAAAGGCTCATGGGGACACCCCTCGCCTACGGCCCCCAGGGCGAGATCATCGCCCCGGGCATGATGAAGAGCCATTACGCGCCGGCGGCTCCACTGCGGCTTGAAGCGGAAGGCCGGCAGGAGGGCGAGAGCCTCCTCGGCTTCGCCGGCACGGAAGGCGCCGATTTCGATCTTTCTCCCGCCGGCGACCTGGTCGAGGCGGCGGCGAACCTCTTCGCGGCGCTGCGGCAACTCGACCGGCTCGGCCGCCCGATCGCCGTGGTCCCGATCCCCGGGCATGGCCTCGGGGAGGGCATCAATGACCGCCTGAGACGAGCCGCCGCTCCCCGGCCCGTTGCCGACTGACGGGCTCGCATCGCGCCGAGACCCGCAACAGGCGGGCCCTTTTTCGCCTCGTCCCGGACCTCGCTGCACCCGCCCTTGCCCGTTCCGGCCGGGGAGCGCATCTCTTGGACCATGAAGCCGATCGACCAAGCCGCCCTTCAAGCCCTTCGCTCCGTTCTCGATCCCAAGGCCGTCATCGCCGAGGAGGATCACGCCCCCTTCCTCGAGGAATGGCGTGGACGCTGGCCCGGCGAGACCCCGATGGTCATCGCGCCTTCCTCGACCGAGGAACTCGCGGGCGCCATGAAGGTCTGTGCCGAGCACAGGATCGCGGTCGTGCCCCAGGGGGGGAATACCGGCCTCGTGGGCGGGGGCGCCGCAAGGGGCGAGATCATCGTCACCACGAAGAGGATGCGGCAGGTTCGCGATCTCTCGGCGCAGGGCTTCACCATGACCCTCGAGGCAGGCGTCACCCTCCAGGAGGCGCAGGACCTCGCAAGGGAGAAGGACCGCCTCTTTCCCCTCTCGATCGGCGCGGAAGGGACTGCGAACATCGGCGGTGTCCTGAGCACCAATGCCGGCGGCGTTCACGTCCTCCGCTACGGCAATGCCCGTGACCTCGTTCTCGGTCTCGAGGTGGTCCTGCCGGACGGGCGCGTCTGGAACGGCCTCAATGCGCTTCGCAAGAACAACACCGGGTACGACCTCAAGCATCTCTTCATCGGCGGGGAGGGAACCCTCGGGATCATCACGGCGGCGGTCCTGAAACTCTACCCGCGCCCGCGGGACAGCGTGACCGCGCTCCTCGCCGTCCCTGATGCCGAAGCGGCGGTGGACATGCTCTCGCTGTGCCAGGAGAGGTCCGGCGGACAGCTCGGGAGTTTCGAGCTGATGAACCGGGCCATGGTGGATCTCGTGCTGGAGCATTTCCCCGACCTCCCCCGCCCGGTACAGACGGAGACCCCCTTCTACGTTCTCGCCGAGTTCGCGAGCGGCCAGGGAGGCGTGCTCCGCACACTGTCTGAAAAAATCCTGGAGGAGGCCTTCGAACGCGAGCTGGTCCTCGACGGCACCATCGCCGCCGATGAAAAGCAGGCCGAGGCACTCTGGCACATCCGCCACAATGCGTCCGAAGCGATGAAGAACGACCCCTCCCCTTGCGTCAAATGCGATGTCTCCGTGCCGATCGGCGCGATCCCGTCCTTCCTGAAGGAAGCGGACGAAGCGGTCCTGGCGTTGCAAAGCGGCGCACGGATCATTGCGTTCGGGCACATGGGCGACGGCAATATCCACTACGACATCCTCGGCCCGGAAGACGGCGACCACGACCAATGGCGCTCGCGCATGGAAGAGTTCGAAGCCCGGGTTCATGATGTCGTTGTCGGTTTCGGAGGTTCGATTTCCGCCGAGCACGGTATCGGGCAACTCAAGCGCGATGAACTCGCCGAGAGAAAGACGCCGGTCGAGATGGACCTGATGCGGACGATCAAGCGGGCCATTGACCCTGATGGTCTCATGAACCCCGGCAAGCTGCTGAAGCCCTGAGACCGATGCTAGCTGTCCTGACCGCGATCGCCGCTCTCGCCGCCTCCCAGGGGGAGGCATGCGAGCCACGACAGCTTGCCGAGGGGGAACGCGCAAGGGCACGCGATCTTTGTGTCTGTCCCGGTATCCTCAGCCCCGGCCCGCTCAATGCGATCACCGACGTGGCCGGTGTTGCGGTCGGCCACAGGACCCTTTCAAGGGGCGACAGCATACGCACCGGGGTGACCGCCATCCTGCCCCACGGGGGTAATCTCTATCAGGACAAGGTGCCTGCCGCGATCCATGTGGCGAACGGCTATGGCAAGCTCATGGGCGTGACCCAGATCCGCGAACTCGGCGAGATCGAGACACCAATCGTCCTGACCAACACCCTTGGGGTTCCGACAGCGGCGAATGCGGTCATCACCCATACACTCGGCCAACCCGGCAACGAAGCTGTCCGCTCGGTCAATGCCGTAGTGGGCGAGACGAATGACGCCGCCCTCAACGATATCAGGTCCCGCCCGCTCACGGAGGAAGATGTCCTCGCCGCGATCGAGGAAGCAAGGGGAGGCCCGGTTGCGGAAGGCGCGGTGGGCGCCGGCACGGGAACGGTCGCTTTTGGCTGGAAGGGCGGGATCGGGACCAGTTCCCGGCAACTGCCGGACGGACTCGGCGGCTACACGGTGGGGGTCCTGGTGCAGTCCAACATGGGCGGGGTCCTGATGGCCGACGCCCTGAAGGTGGGCGAGGCCCTTGGCCGGCACTACCTCCGCGACGCCGTTGACCGCGGGGATGCCGACGGTTCGATCATGATCGTCGTGGCCACCGATGCGCCGCTTTCCGATCGCAATCTCGAGCGGCTCGCAAGGCGGGCGGCGGCCGGCCTTGCCCGCACCGGGGCCAGCTTCACCAATGGCTCCGGAGATTATGTCATCGCTTTCTCCGCCCATGAGGGCGTCCGCCGGACGCCCCGGCGACGGGGTCGGGTGTCGGCGCTGAAAGAGCTCCCCAATGCCCGCTTCTCTCCCCTGTCACAGGCGGTGATAGAGGCGACCGAAGAAGCGATCCTGAACTCCCTCTTCATGGCCGAAGGTACGCAGAGCATGATCGGCGGTGAGACGCGGAAGGTCGAGGCCCTGCCCCTCGATGCCGTCAGCCGGCTGATCGACACCGCGGCTCGTCCCGCCTGCTCGGCCGATTGACACGCAGCGGCTCTGCGTATCGGCGTGCTGCGCGTTGCGCCCCTTGCCGTCTTTCAGCGGTCCCATGACGTCCTTATTCGATCCGGAGCCCAAAAGGCCATTCCGCTGTCAGACGAACCGAGGCCGCGCATACCCCTTGGCCCGACGAACGGCCTCTGGCCCCTTCGGCGTCAGCCGCTGAACCAGACCCAGAGCTGGCCGAGGATCGCGGCCGCGCAGAAGATGACTCCGAGCACCGGGACGAATTTCGGCATGTTGGGGACATCCTCCGGCTGCTCGCGGCGTTTGAGGGCGAAGAGCGCCGCGTTCACCGCCGCGAAAACGAGGAGGATCGCGAAGCTCGTCGCCGCTGCGAGGTTCTTGAGCGGCACGAAGAGAGCCAGGACGAGCACCACCGCCAGGGTCACGAGGGTCGCAATGACCGGCGTATTGGTCTTGCCGCTCACCTTGCCGAGGGCCGTGGGTGCAAGAAGACGGTCATCGCGGCCAAGATCGAGAAGAAGGCGTGAGGCGGCGATGATCTGTGTCAGGCCGCCATTGACGATGACGAAGAGGCTGGCGATCGCCACCGGCATGGTCGGGATGCCCTTCCCCTCGATGGCCTTCACCAGGGGGGCCTTGGCCTCGGCGATCCCCTGCATGTCATCCTGACCGACGAGGCTCATGGCGACGAGAAGATAGACGGCGAAGACCACGCCGATGACGATGATGATCGCCCGGGGCAGGGTCTTCTTGACCTGTTTGGTCTCTTCGGCGGTCTGGGCCATGTCGCCGAAGCCGATGAAGGAATAGATCGCGAGGAATGCCCCCGTGAAGAGCCCGGCCATCGCCGCGCCATCGAAACTGCCGATCTCCCCGGCCATCTTGCCCGGGGCGGCGACGATCGCGTCGCGGGTCAGGAACAGGATCAGCGCGAGGGTGGCAAGCCCGACGATCGTGGTCACCGTCATGAAGAGGGTCGATTCCTTCATGCCGGCGATCGCGACGCCGCCCATCAGGACGATGAGCCCCGTGGTCGCCGCCCAGCCCGGAACCTCCACGAAACTCGAAAGGTAGCTGACGAAGCCGGTGGTGATCGTCGCGCCGGAGACGATGTTCGCGATGACGAGAAGCCACCCGGCAATGCTGCCCAGCCTCTTGCTGCCGAAGCCCTGCTCGACATAGTCGATCGCGCCCGCGGCGGTGGGGATCCGCGCGCCGACCTCGGCAAAGGACAGCGCGGTGAAAACGGCGACGAAGGCGGCGAGAACGTAGGAAAGCGGCGTCAGCGCTCCGGCCTCGCTGACGACCTCGCCGATGACGACGAAGATACCGGCCCCGAGGATCGTTCCGATCCCGTAGAAGCTGAGACCCATGAGGCCGACGGAGCGCTCGAGTTCGCCGCCTCCGGCGTGGCTGGTGGTTGAGCTGGAAGACATTGCCCCGCCTAACAAGTTCGGCCCGGGGGGCGTTCCGCACCTCCTGCGCCCGAACGCCCCTCGCGACTCGAAACCGGGGAGGCTAGGCTCGGCCACATGCTGATTGTTCTCTCCCCGGCCAAGAACCTCGATTTCGAACCCGCCGACGGACGCCTCACCGCGACCGAACCCGGGTTCGAGGAGGAAACCACCACCCTTGTCGCGACCCTCGCGAAGAAGACGCCGAGCCAGATCGGCGGACTGATGAACCTGTCGGAAAAGCTCGCCACCCTGAATTCGGCCCGCTTCAAGACCTTCGGCGAGCAGTCGAGGAAACAGGCGATCCTCGCGTTCAACGGCGATGTCTATCGTGGTTTCGACGCGGGCAGTCTCGACCCGGAGGGCCTCAGGGCGGCACAGGAACGGGTGCGCATCCTCTCGGGGCTCTACGGCATCCTGAGGCCTCTCGACCTGATCGAGCCCTACAGGCTCGAGATGGGAACGCGCCTGAAGACCCGCCGGGGCGAGAACCTCTACGATTTCTGGGGCGACAGGGTCGCGAAGGCGGTGGCCGGCGAGCTTGGGGACGCGCCCCTCGTGAACCTCGCCTCGAACGAGTATTTCAAGGTGCTCAAGCCGCTCAAGGCCGAGGTCATCACGCCGGTCTTCAAGGAGGAGAAGGACGGCCAGACCCGCACCCTCGCCCTCTTCGCGAAGGTCGCGCGCGGGATGATGGCGCGTTTCGCCGTCGACCAGCGCCTCGACGATCCGGAGGGCCTCAAGGACTTCAGCGGCGGCGGCTACAGCTTCAAACCCGCGCTCTCCAACGCGAAACAGTGGGTCTTCACCCGTCAGCAGCCGCCCAGGGCGAGCTAGATTCAGCTCTTGCCGGGGCGCAGGGTTTCGACCTAGCCTCCCCGCAGGGACAGTATGAGGGTCAGGGACATGTTACGCATTCTAGCCGCCGCGCTTGCGCTTTCGATCACCGGCGCGAAGGCGCAGATCCCCGAACCGGTCGCAAGCCAGGTCCTGCCCGACGTCAACGTCACCACGGTCCTGCCTGTCCTTCAGACCATGAACCTGACGACGGAGCGGGTGACCCTCGGCGGGGGCGAAGCCCTCGTCGTGAGGCAGGGCAACGTCAACATCATCCTGAGGCCCAGGGTCTGCAGCCCGGACTGCGCGGGGCTCCTCATGTACGCGCTTTTCGAAGGCACGGCGCCGGGCGGTATCCTCAACGCCTACAACGAAGCGACCCCCCCGACCTCGGCGTTCGTGACCGGCGGGAACACCGTTCTCTCGCGCTACCTCATCGCGGACCACGGGATCACGGCGGGATCGCTCCTCGTCAATATCGGCGTTTTCGAAAGCACCGTGCAGAAGTGGATGCAGGGCGCCGAACGCTCGGTCGCGCAGTCGGTCTCGCTGGGCGAGGCGACCCAGGTCAGCGCGGATGCCCGGACCGAGGCCTTCCTCGAGGAGCTTCTCGGCCGGCGCGAACTCTTTTCCACCGACATGGCCCACGACACGTTCTGAGGATCGCCGGCCTTTGATTTTGGTCCGAGGATCGCCTAGCGCGCTGCCATGATCATTCTCGTGGGCCTTGGCAATCCGGGCACGAAATACGCAGGCAACCGGCATAATGTCGGCTTCATGATGATCGACGCCATCGCCGATCGTCACGGGCTGCCACCCTTCCGTTCGAAGTTCCAGGGCGAGACCACCGACGGCCGCATCGGGACCGAGCGCGTTCTCCTGCTCAAGCCCCAGACCTTCTACAACGAGAGCGGCCGTGCGGTGCAGGAGGCTGCCCGGTTCCACAAGGTGGCCCCCGAGGACATCGTCGTCTTCCACGACGAAATCGACCTCGCGCCCGGAAAGCTCCGTATCAAGAAAGGCGGCGGCCTCGCGGGCAACAACGGGCTGAAGTCGATCGCCGCGCACCTCTCCCCCGATGTCTGGCGGGTGAGGATCGGCATCGGCCATCCAGGCCACAAGGACGCGGTGACCCACCACGTCCTCAAGGACTTCGCCAGGGAAGAACAGAACGGCTGGCTGGGTGACATGCTCCGGGACCTGCCCCCGGCCATCCCCCACCTCCTCCCCCCCGCCGACGACGGCGCGAACCGTTTCGTCTCCGCGGTCCTCCAGCCCGGCGGCGGCAAGGCGAAGGCCCAGCCCGAAGGGGTAAAGCCCTCCGGCAAGGGCAACGACGCGCCCGCCCGCGAAGCCGACGACAAGAAGAAGGCCCCTTCCGCCTTCGATGCGCTGCGCTCACTTATACCCGGCAAGGAGAGATGACATGATCCGCCCACTGTTCCTTTCACTGGCAGCCCTCACGGCCGGCGCTTCCGCGCAGGAATGGGCCGACAAGCCGGAGATCCAGGCCCTGATCGACGACGTCGACGGCGCGGAGGTCCTTGGTGAGCTGATCTACTGGAGGAATGTCGAGAGCGCGTTCCTCGGGCCGAGGCGCAACGTCTCCATCTGGCTTCCTCCGGGCTATGACGATCCCGCGAACGCCGGGCGGCGCTACCCGGTCATCTACATGACGGACGGGCAGAACCTCTTCGACCCCAGGATCGCCAATACGGGCACCGACTGGGGCATTGACGAGGCGATGGTTCGGGGCGCCGAGGCCGGCCGCTTCGAACCGGCCATCGTGGTGGCCACATGGTCGACAGAGGCCCGCGGCCCCGAATACAGCCCCTGGGCGGCCGGCCCCTCCTACGCCCGCTTCGTGATCGAGGAGCTCAAGCCTCGCGTGGACGGAGAATTCCGCACGCGTCCCGATCGCCCGAACACCTACGCGATGGGCTCGTCCATGGGCGGGCTCCTCGCGATGCACCTCGTGATGGACCACTCGGAGACCTTTTCCGCCTGCGGATGTGTATCCACCCACGTCCCGATCTCGCCGCGCTGGATCGCGACCTATACCGGACAGGATCCAGATGGGGCGGACCCCACGCCCTTCACGGACCTCGCCATGCAGGAGGGCAATTTCGACATCCCCGAAGGCGCGCGGATGTTCTTCGACTACGGCACGAAGACCCTCGATGCGGAGTACGGCCCCGGCCACGAGCGCATGCGCCGCCATTTCAAGCAGCAGGGCCTGACCGAGGGCGAAGACTTCCTGATCCGCGAATACGAGGGTGCCGCCCATGACGAGGCGTCCTGGCGGGCCCGGGTGGAGGACCAGCTGATCTGGATGCTCGGCGGCGAGGTCCCGGCCGGTTAGCCAGGATGCAACCCGCCACGCGACGCCTTGCACCGCAAAGGGCGCGCGGCCATAGCTCCTGCGACAGACGACAGGACCGGATCACATGGGTTTCAAATGCGGTATCGTCGGCCTTCCGAATGTCGGAAAATCGACGCTCTTCAATGCTCTCACCAGGACGGCAGCGGCGCAGGCGGCCAACTACCCCTTCTGCACCATTGAGCCGAATGTCGGCGACGTGGCCGTGCCGGAACCGCGGCTGAAAAAGCTCGCCGAGATCGCGGGCTCCGCCGAGATCATTCCCTCGCGCCTTCAGTTCGTGGATATTGCGGGCCTCGTGAAGGGTGCTTCCAAGGGAGAGGGGCTCGGCAACCAGTTCCTCGCGAATATCCGCGAGGTCGACGCCGTCGCCTATGTGCTGCGCTGCTTCGAGGATGACGACATCACTCATGTGGAGGGGCGGATCGACCCGATCGCCGACTACGAGACCGTCGAGACCGAGCTCATGCTCGCAGACCTCGAAAGCCTCGAGAAACGCAGGGTGAACCTCGAGAAGAAAGCCAAGGGGCAGGACAAGGAAGCCAAGGCCATCCTCGTTCTGGTCGACCGGGCTCTCGAGAAGCTGCAGGAGGGGCGCCCCGCCCGCGAAGCCGAAGTCGCCGATGACGAGAAGAAGGCCTGGCGCGGCCTCCAGCTCCTGACCACCAAACCTGTCCTGTTCGTCGCCAATGTCGACGAGGACAGCGCCGCCACGGGCAACGCCTATTCGGCGAAGGTGATCGAGGAGGCGAAAGCGCTCGGCGCGGAAGCCGTGGTCATCTCCGCGCGCATCGAGGAGGAGATCTCGGCCCTCGATGACGAGGAGGCCGAGGAGTATCTCGGGGAGCTCGGGCTGGAGGAGCCGGGGCTCAACCGCCTGATCAGGGCCGGTTACGATCTCTTGGGACTTCACACTTACTTTACCGCAGGACCGAAGGAGACGCGGGCATGGACCATCCCCCGTGGTGCGCTAGCTCCTGAGGCTGCAGGCGTCATTCATACCGATTTCGAGAAAAAGTTCATTCGCGCCGAAACCATCTCCTACGACGATTATGTGGAACTCGGTGGTGAGAACGGTGCAAAAGATGCAGGTCGGCAACGGATCGAAGGGAAGGATTACGTCGTTCGTGATGGCGATGTGATGCATTTCCGGACAGGGAACTAGACAATGTCGAAAGATCACGGACTGGCAGGGCTTTTCGGTGACGATGGCACGCTGATCACCAACCGGCGCACCCGCGAACCGGAGCCGGCCGAGAAAGCAGCGCCCGACGACCTGCCGCCCGTGCTCGACGACGCCGACAAGTCGCCCCTCGCGCGTCTTTCGGACCAGATCGGCTACGACTACAGCCACCGGGACGATGAACGCTCCGGGGACGAATTCGCGGAGCCCCACGCACCGGAGCTCGAGCCTGCGCCCGAGCCGGCCCCGAAAGCTGCCAAAGCCCCGAAAGCTGCCCCCGAAAAGCGCCGTGGTCTCGATTTCGAGGACGCCTACGACCCCTACCCGCCCAGCGAGGAAAGCGGTGTCCTGTGCTTCCTGATCGAGAGCGACAGCGACCGGCTGCGCCGCCGTACCCTCGCTGCCCTGAACATGGCCGCCGGCAACGGTTCGGTGCGGCTGCGGCTTCTCCCGTCCCAGCCTGACGAGATGGACCGGGTCCTCGAAGAGGCCCTGGCCGACACGGACTGCTCGCTGGTCGCCTTCCTGAGCCCCGGCACCGAACCTGCCGATGACTGGGCACTTGAATGCCAGAACGCCTTCGCCTCGGCACCGCGCACCGCCGCGATGTCGGTGAGGGCCGCGAACTCCGACCCGCTGAGCCCCTGGGCGCGGGTCAGCTTCTTCATCGACGAGGCCGAACGCCAGCGCGGGGTCTATCAGGGCTTCGACACGACCGTGTTCCGCAAATCGGCACTCGAAGAACTCGGCGGCCGTCTCGGCTATGCCCTGAGGACCGGCCAGCTGATCGCAGCCGTGCAGGGTCGCGGCCACCGCGTCGGCCTCGCCAGCGAAGCCCGGGTCTCGCTCGTCACCCCGAGCGCCCGGCGCGACGTGATCCGCCACGTGAAGGACCAGACCCGCATGGCAGCGAAGCGCCGCGCGCAGGGCAAGTTCTTCCTTTATCGCTGGTACATGGCCGGCTGGACCCTGCTGAGCTATCCGTTGCACGTCTTGCGGGTGCGAAAATCCGCCAAGCGGGCGATCGGCGGCACCCAGTTCCGGGAAGTCGCGCCCAAGGCGGCCATGGCGATCTTCGCCGAACGCCGCGTCCGCGCGCTCACCTGGCTGTTCCCCGGACGCAAGGAAAAGTTCTAGGCCCTGAGCTTGCCGCGCAGCCGCAGGCTTCTCCTGTTGAGTTCGCGCAGGTCTTCCTCTCCCGCGAGGGTCCGTTCACCCAGCGCCACAGCTTCGGCCAGGAGCCTGTCCGAAGCGTGAGCATAGGCCGGGCGTTTCTCGATCACCTCGTACCAGACACAGCCGGCCGCGTTGTCCAAGAGGATCCTCTGGAAGCAGTGGTCGAAGGAGACCGGCCAATCGCGGGACCGGGCCGCCGCGGGCATCGCCTCCCGCGTGAGTTCCAGCCACCGCCGTTCGAGATCCGCGCGCTTCATCCTGCCCGGAACTAGACGCGCGGAGCGAGGCTCGCCAGTGTGGCGCTTCGAACCAGAACCAGGAAACATCAGGGGGGAGGCGCCATGTCGGAACAGGGCCGCAGGGCGTTCTTGAAGAAAGCCGTTCTCGCCGCGCCGCTGGCGCTTGCCGCCTGCGACTGCGCCGACCGCTGCGCGGCGGTCACGCCGCAGCGGGCCACCGCGGGGATCGAGCCGCGGCGGCTCAAGATGGTCACCACCTGGCCGAAGGACTTCCCCGGACTCGGTGACGCCGCCGAGCGTTCGGCGGAGGTGATCTCGCAGCTTTCGGGCGGGGCGATCGAGATCGAGGTCTTCGCGGCGGGTGAACTCGTCGGGGCGTTCGACGTCTTCGATGCCGTGGCCAGCGGCGCCGCCGATCTCTATCACGGCGCGGACTACTACTGGACCTCCAAGTCGCGCGCCTATCCCTATTTCACCGCGGTCCCGTTCGGCATGACGGCGATCGAACAGATCGGGTGGCTCGAGGCGGGTGGCGGGCAGGAGCTCTGGGACCGCCTCGCGGCACCTTTCGGGATCAAGCCCTTCGCGGCCGGGAACACCGGACACCAGCTCGGCGGGTGGTTCAAGCGCGAGCTCGAGACCATCGACGATCTCAGGGGGCTGAAGATCCGTATGCCCGGCATCGGCGGTGAAGTGATGAGACGAGCGGGCGCGACCCCCGTCCTCCTGCCCGGCTCCGAACTCTACCAGTCGCTCCAGTCCGGCGCCATCGAGGCGACCGAATGGGTGGGGCCGTGGAACGATCTTGCGATGGGTTTCTACCGCGAGGCGCAATACTACATGTGGCCGGGCTTCCACGAGCCGAACGCGCAGCTTTCCCTGGGCATGAACCTCGAGCTCTGGGAGACATTCTCGGACCAGGAGAAGGCGATCTTCAAGACCGCATGCCGCGCTGCCAATCTCGAGAGCCTCGGCATCTACGCGATCCGCAACGCCGAAGCCCTCCGGGTACTGACCGAGCAGCACGGGGCCAAGCTGACGGAAATGCCCTTCGAGGTGATGGAGCTGCTCGCCGAGAAGACCCAGGAGGTCCTCGAGGAGATCGCGGAAAGCTCGCCCATCGCGGCGGAGATCCACGAAAGCTACATCAGCACCATGAAGGCGACGATCCCCCTCACGGCGATCACGGACGCGGCCTATATCGACGTGCGCCAGAGGCTGATCGGATGATCCCGTTCCGCTCCCTGAAAAGGCTCACCGATCAGGACGAGCCGCTGTCCCCCTATATCCTGAACGCATGGGCGGTCGCGACCATCCCCGCGATCGTCATCTCGATCATCGTCGGCCAGTTCGCATCGCCCGAAGCCATCAGCGCACAGCAGGAAGCGGTCGCGCCAGACGGCATTCCCTTCGCCTTCACGGCCTTCTCCGTCGTCCTCCTCGCCCCCGTACTGGAAACCGGCATCATGATCGGCCTGTTTGCGCTCTCCCGCGTCTTCGGGGCGAGCGAAGGCCTCCAGGTCGGCATCCAGGTCGCGTTCTGGGCGCTTCTGCACGGTTCGGTGTCACTGGTCTGGGCCTTCGCACCGGCATGGCTCTTCTTCGTCTTCGCATCGGTCTGGATGACGCAGAGGAAGATCAGTCCCCTGAGGGCATTCTGGGTGACGTCCATGGTGCACGGCCTGAACAATCTCGTCGCGATCCTCGCCATCGGATTCGAGAGGATGTCGGCATGAGCGGCGAACTTTCCTTCCGGCTCGGGGCGATCGCGTTCCTTCTCCTGCCTCTTCTCACCCTGACCCGACGGGAGGGGGGACCGGAGAGGAGGCTGAAGCGCACCATGCGGGGCATCGTGGAAGGCGGCTTCGCCCTCGCTGCGGGAGCGGGGCTGGTGCTTCTTCTCGTCCAGCTCCTGGTGGTCGTCCTCAGGAGCGTCTTCTCGGTCAGCTTCATCTGGCTCCAGGAGAGCACCCTCTATCTCTTCGCCGCGATCTTCCTTCTCTCCTCCGGGGCTCTCATCCTGATGGAGGGGCATGTCCGGGTTGACCTGGTTTACGGCAAGCTTCCGGAACGAAAGCGCCGCATCATCGATCTTCTCGGGCTCGGCTTCTTCGTCATCCCGGTCGCCGCGCTCATCATCCTCGTGAGCTGGGACTACGTGGCCACGAGCTGGTCGCAGCTCGAGAGGAGCCAGGAGCCTTCGGGCATCCACGCAGTCTTTCTCCTCAAGTCCGCAATCCCCGCCTTCGCGGTCCTCCTGATCCTCGCTGCGGAACTGCGCATCATGGAACTTCTGGGGCGGGGAGACGCCGGGGCGTGATCGACGACGTCATCCTCTGCCTTTGCGCCTGCGCGAACTGGCTCGACATCGCGATGGTCATCGTGCTCTGCGCGATGCTGCTGTCGGGTTTCCCGGCCGCCTTCACCCTCGCGGGCACAGCCCTTCTCTTCGCGGTCGTCGGGCTCGCCATGGGGGTTCTCGACGTGACCTTCATCACCGAGCCCTACCCGATCCGGATCTTCGGCTTCATCAAGAACCAGGTCTTCCTCGCGATCCCGCTCTTCATCCTGATGGGGGTCGTGCTCGAGAAGGCCCGGGTCGCCGAAGACCTCCTCGAGACCACGGCCCGGCTCTTCGGGCCCCTGCCGGGAGGCCTGGGCATCGGGGTGATGATCGTCGGTGCCCTTCTTGCGGCTTCGACCGGCATTGTCGGGGCGACCGTGGTCACGATGGGACTGCTCAGCCTTCCGACCATGCTCAAGCGCGGCTACGCTCCGGAACTCTCGGCGGGGTCGATCGCGGCAGCGGGCACCCTTGGCCAGGTCATCCCGCCATCGATCGTGCTCATCCTCCTCGGCGACGTGATGTCGAACGCCTACCAGGAAGCGCAGCTCAAGCAGGGCATCTTCTCGCCCGAGCCGATCTCGGTCGGCGACCTCTTCGCGGGCGCGCTGATCCCCGGCCTCGTGCTCGTCGGCATCTACCTCCTCTATCTCGTCGGGGTGGCGGTCATCCGCCCGGGCATGAGCCCTGCGGTACCTTCGGAGGACCGTTACACCTTCGCCGAGGGCCTCAAGGCCGCCTCCAGGACCCTGCCCGCGCCGCTGATCCTGATCATCGCGGTCCTCGGTTCGATCCTGACCGGCGCGGCCACGGCAACCGAAGCGTCTGCCATCGGGGCGGCCGGCGCCTTCCTGATCGCCGGGACCAAGCGGGACCTCGCGGCGCCCCGCACGCGCCGTCTCTCGATTGCGGGCCTCGTCTCCAGCGTCGTCCTCTTCCTCCTCGCCGCCAATTTCGATCTCAGGCTGGGTCGCGAAGCGGCCCTGGTCGATCAGGTCGCGATCCTCCTCGCCATGGCCGCGGCGGTCACTCTTTTCCTCGGCCTCGGGGCGAGCATCGTCTCCCTTGCCCGGACCACGTTGTGGCCGGTTTTGACGCGCACCACCGAAGTCACCTCCATGGTCTTCACCATCCTGATCGGCGCAGCGCTCTTCAGCCTCGTGTTCCGGGGCCTCGGCGGCGATGACACCGTGGCAGCCACCCTCGAAGCGGCGCCCGGCGGGGTGTTCGGCGCCCTCGTGGTCGTGATGGCCGTGATGTTCGTGCTGGGCTTCTTTCTCGACTTCATCGAGATCACCCTCGTGGTCGTTCCCCTTGTCGCACCGCCCCTCCTTGCGGCGGGCGTTGACCCCGTCTGGCTGGGTGTGATGATGGCGGTGAACCTGCAGACGAGCTTCCTGACGCCGCCTTTCGGCTTCGCGCTCTTCTACCTGAGGGGCGTGGCCCCGCCGGAGGTGGAAACCTCTGCGATCTACAGGGGCGCTCTGCCCTTCGTCGCGATCCAGATCGCGATGCTGGGCCTTCTGGCACTTCTGCCGGGACTTGCTACATGGCTGCCGTCGGTCATCTACGGCTAGGCCACCATATTGAGGAGACACGATGTTTCAGACCTTCGACCCCGTTGCCGACCCCTCTTTCGGAGCACGCCACGTCCCGCTCCTGCGCGCACGGCTGAAGGAGCTCGGGCTCGACGGTCTGATCGTTCCGCATGACGACGAGTACCTCAACGAATACCTGCCCGACTATACCGAGCGGCTGATGTGGCTGTCCGGCTTTTCGGGCTCGGCAGGCTCCGCGGTGGTTCTCCTTGAGAAGGCGGCGGTCTTCTCCGACGGGCGCTACGCCATACAGCTCGTCGAGCAGACCGACGCGGGGGTCTTCGACCAGGTCATGACCCACGACCAGACGCCGGCGGAATGGCTCCGCGCCCATGCGGCCGAGGGCGCGAAGGTCGGCTACGACCCGCTCCTCTTCTCCGAGGCCGGGCTCAGGCCTTACCGCGATGCCGCCGTGAAGAAGGGGTTCGTGCTGGTCCCGGTCCGGCCGAACCCGATCGACGAAGCCTGGCAGGACCGCCCCGCCGCGCCCACCGCCGAAGTGCGCCCCCATCTCATGGCGTTCGCGGGCGAGGAAGCCTCGGCGAAACGCAGGAGGATCGGCCAGGCCATCGCCGAAGACCGCGCCGATGCCGCGCTTCTGACCTCGCCCTCGTCTCTTGCGTGGCTGTTCAATATCCGCGGCGGTGATGTCCACGCGGCGCCGCTCCCCCTTGGCCGGGCCATCCTTTACGCCGACGGCAAGGCGGAGCTTTTCCTCTTGAAGGAGAAGTGGTCGGACGGCCTCCTGACCCATCTTGGACCTGACGTTCAGCTTCGGGAGGAAGCCGAGGTCGAAGAGCGGCTCACGAAGCTCGGTCAGGAGGGCAGGTCCGTGATCGTCGACCCGGGACTGACGCCTGTGCACTACATCACGGCCATCGAGGAGGCCGGCGGCGAAGCCCTGCGCAAGGCGGATCCCTGCGCCCTGCCCCGTGCGATCAAGAACAGCACCGAGCAGGAAGGCTCGCGCCAGGCCCATATCCGTGACGGCGCGGCGGTCACCCGGTTCCTCCACTGGATGGCGGAGAACGCCCCCGGTGGGGACGTCACCGAAATCGACGCCGCGATGCGGCTGGAGGAGTTCAGGCAGGACACAGGTCGCCTTCGCGACATCAGTTTCGATGCGATCACCGGTTCGGGCCCGCACGGCGCCATGGCCCATTACCGGGTCACAACCGACACCAACCGCGCGCTCCAGCCCGGCGAGCTGTTCCTGATCGACTCGGGCGGCCAATACGAAGACGGCACCACCGATATCACCCGGGTCCTTGCAATCGGTCAGCCCTCGGAAGAGATGCGCGAGCGCTATACCCTCGTCCTCAAGGGTCATATCGCCTTCGCCCTTGCCCGCTTCCCGAAAGGCACCAGCGGGCACCAGCTCGACGCCCTCGCCCGGCTGCCTCTCTGGATGCGGGGTCTCGATTACGACCATGGCACAGGGCACGGCGTGGGCAGTTTCCTCAGCGTGCACGAGGGGCCGCAGAACATCTCCAAGCGCCCGGTGGCCCAGTCCCTCGAGCCGGGCATGATCTGCTCGAACGAGCCCGGCTACTACAAGGCAGGCGCCTACGGCATCAGGATCGAGAACCTCGTCCTGGTCACCGAACCTCAGGGGATCGAAGGGGGCGAACGCCCGATGATGGCCTTCGAGAACCTCACCTGGGCGCCCCTCGAGCGTGAGCTGATCGACACGGAACTCCTGACCGACGAGGAGCGGCGCTGGGTCGATGACTACCACGCACGCACTTTCGAAAAGATCGCCGACCTCCTGCCGGAGGACGTGCGCGGCTGGCTCGAAGGGCGCTGCGCGCCCCTCGGGGACTGAACCGGCAGGCCATGAGCGCCCTGTCATGAACCACCTTCGGCCTTGCCGCGACCAGCAGCAGGGCCGACACTGACGCCTCGCGCAGTATGAGATGACGATGATAGCCCCCATCCTTGCAGGCTTCCTTCTCGCCGCCCAGCCGCTCGTGACCCCGCAGGTCTTCGAGGCGGAGGTGGTCAACACCTTCCCCCACGAAACCGACGCCTTCACGCAGGGCCTTCTTTTCGCCGACGGCGTCCTGATCGAGAGCACCGGGCTTGAAGGCCGCTCGCGCCTCAGAAAGCTGAGTGTACGGACGGGAAAGCCGGTGCAGGAGGTCGCGCTTCCCGATGACGTCTTCGGCGAAGGGACCGCGAGGGTGGGAGACAGGCTGGTCACCCTCACCTATCGCAGCGGCCAGGGCTACGTCTTCGATCTCGAAACCCTCGAAAAGGTCAATCAGTTCTCCTACGAAGGGGAAGGCTGGGGCCTCACCTATGACGGCACCCGCCTGATCATGAGCGACGGCACGGACGAGCTGCGCTTCCTCGACCCCGAGACCTTCGAGGAGCGCGGACGCCTTCCGGTCACCCTCTCCGGCCAGAGCCTGTCGCGGATCAACGAACTCGAATTCATCGAGGGCAAGATCTGGGCCAATGTCTTCGGACAGGACTTCCTTGTGCGGATCGATCCGAACAGCGGCGTCATCGACGCCGTGGCCGACCTTCGTACGCTCTTCCCTCAGGAGAAACGGCGCGAGCCCCTGCGGGACGTTCTTAACGGTATCGCCTATGAGGAAGGTTCCGGCCGCCTGTTCGTGACGGGGAAGAACTGGCCGAACCTCTACGAAATCAATCTCACGCCCCGCTGAGGAGGAACAATGCCAGGTCTTTGGTTTCAGGAATTCGAAGAGGGCCAGGTCTTCGACCACGAATGGACGCGGACAGTGACGGAGGCGGACAACAGCTGGTTCTCGCTTGTCACCATGAACCCCCAGCCCCTGCATATCGACAGGCACAAGGCGGCGGAAACGGAGTTCGGCCAACCGCTGGTCAACAGCCTTTTCACACTGGGCCTTCTCGTCGGGATGAGCGTGAACGACACGACGCTGAACACCACGGTGGCCAATCTCGGCATGGAGAAAGTGCGCTTTCCGGCCCCCCTCTTCCAGGGCGATACCGTCCGTGCTCGCACTACTGTGATTGGCCTCAAGGCTTCAAGATCCCGTCCGGGACAGGGGATCGTCACCTTCCTGCACGAGATGTTCAAGCAGGACGGCACCCTCGTTGCGTCATGCGAGCGGGCAGCACTGATGAAGGAAAAGCCTCAGCCCGCCTGATTGTCCCGCCAGTCCTCGGCGATCGCGCGGACAAGCTCTTCGCGGCCAAGACCCCGCGACTCGTCCTCGCGGCTGCGCTTTCTCGGCAACGCACGGCTCGGAAGGCCCGTCACGCGGAAGACTTCCGGCCAGGGGCGGTCCTGATCGGTCAGGACCGCATGGCCGACACCGAGCGAGGAGAGATCGACAGGCGAGCCCTGGACGGGGCGTGTGCAGCGGTGGCGGATCCTGATCTCCGCTTCCACGTCGTCATCCTGACGCCAGACACAGCCCACGCCGAAAAACCGCGAGGGTTCGGCCGACAGCCGCTCCTTCGCCGCAGGATACCCTGCCGACGCCGCCTCCACGTCATTGACGAAAAAGAGAACCGGGATCGTCCCGTCGGCAGCTTCCGCCACGGATTGGGCGAGCCGCAACAAGGCCGATGTCGCGACCCCCTTCAGCCGGTCATGCACGAGGCGCAGCTGCACCACCGCCATGGGCGGGCGGCCGTAGGGGAGCCGGAAGATCGTCTGGAGAATATCCTCAGGTGTCAGATTATCCGCATGGCTTGAGAAGAACGGCGCAAGCCGCGGATCGCGCTGGGCGGCGGAGAAACGCCGGCCCAGTCCCGCGTAAAGGCCGCTGAGGCCGGCCGCGCTTTCACCTGCGAGCTTCTGGCAGCGGGCGATCAGTTCAGAAAGCCGCGTCGGGCGGTAGCCGTGCGCCACGCCGCCCAGAACCTCATGCAGCGCCGAGCGCTCGGCGGGAGTGAGGGGTTGCCCGATGACTTCGAGGCAGGCGGCGATCTCGCCGGTATCGAGCATCCAGAAGGGCAGAAGGCCGCTCTCGGAGCTGACGATTTCCGCCGCCGCGCCGAAGGACTGGCCAAGCTCGCCTGAAGGGTCGATGACCAGCATCCGGGCCGGGAACGCTTCGCGAAGAAGCCCCCGAACCACCACGGCGAGGGTCGAGCTCCGGCCCGTCCGCGCGTCGCCGGATATGGCGATCCGGTTTCCAAGGAGGCGCTCGCCATCGATTTCGAGGGTCGTGGCGTCCGCCCGCTCGCCGATCGAAACGGGCGCCTGCATGGCGAGCTGGCGCGAAGCTCCGTCCGCCTGCTTGTCGAACAGGATCACCGATGCACCGAGCGGCGCGGGGGAGACACCGCGTACCGCGACGCCGTCACTGCCGATGAAGCCGCAGATCTCCGCCTCCGCCAGGAGAATATCGTCGGCATTCGGATCGAATTCCGGCGACGGAAGCCGATAGCTCGTCACGCTCGCCAGAAGATCGACTTCGCCCCTGACAAGGAGGATCGAACCGACGCCGAAGGCACCATCCGGCAGGCGCGGTGCGGCAAGGGCGAGGAGGATCGAGGACGCCTCGCTGCCGACCACCCGGCCGACGGCCCGGGGAGCCTCGCGATAATCACGCCCGGCCTGTTCGCGGCTATGGGTCTCGACCGCGCTCATGCTTCATTCCCCTCGAATGGGTCGCCCCTGAAGGCGAGTGTCAGTCGCACCGCATTTTCCTGCGGGCCGGTTTCGAGCCTGCCGCCGAGCCGCACCACGTCGCTCCTGAGGTGACGGTACTCTTCCATGTCGATCGCCGCCTCGCGGCCAAGGCTCATGAAGGTCATGGCCGTCCATGGCTCGCCGTTCGAGGCCCTTGCGGGTGAAACGT
The DNA here is from genome assembly GCA_964484475.1 of uncultured Caulobacterales bacterium. Classification (GTDB taxonomy): domain Bacteria; phylum Pseudomonadota; class Alphaproteobacteria; order Caulobacterales; family Parvularculaceae; genus Parvularcula. The sequence goes on from CAZAFU010000010.1 coordinate 31,625, forward strand.
CGAGGCCGATGGTTTTCCGCTCGGGGCTGTCGGCGATCAGGACCCGGAAGAGGCGCTGGAGGACGCTGTAGAGGTCCCGCGAAGAGATGCGAGGCTCCGGCAGCTCGTCCGCGATATGGAGCTTGCCCACGAACACCCTGCCCGCATGTTCCTGGAGGCAGCGCCTGAGGACGGAGACGAGCCCCTGCCCCGTCGGACGGCTCTCGGTCTCGCCGTACCCAGCGGCCTCGAGCATGGCATTGATCCGCTCGAGCAGGGTCTGCGCCCCGCCGAGGATGTGCTCGACATATTCCTCACGCTTCTCGCGCGGCACGCCGAGGGTTTCGGCCTCCTTGAGAAGACCGGCGAAACCCATGATGTGGTTGAGAGGGGTGCGAAGCTCGTGGTTGAGACCGGACAGGAACGCCTGGTTGGCGGCACGCGCCTCTTCGGCTTCGTGACGGGCGGCGCGGACGGCGTGAGCGGTCGAAGCCCTGGAGGCACGCGCTTCGAGCGAGGCCAGTGCCTCCCCCAACAGTCCCTCCTGTCTCCGCTCAAGGAGCATTCGTCCCCGCCTCTCCTGCGCATGAAGTGCAGGCTTAGCGCTAGGACAATCATCCTTAACTGAGCGTTAAGTCGGGTTCCGAGGACACCTTGTCGAGGGCCTCCTCCTTCTTCTCCTCGATCTCCTCGACCCCTTTGCTCTTGTCGCCCTTGCGCTGCGCCCGGGCCTTCGCCACCGATGGCGGGACATAGGCGACGACCCGGTCACCCTGTCGCGGCTCGAGCGGGCTGTCGGCGCTGTCGAAGAGGATCTGCTCGTCCCTCTCGACGAGGACGATGATGCCCTCCTCGCCCACCGCTTCGAAGAACTTCTCGGCCGGGTACTCCTCGGAGATGCGCGTCATCTGGAATTCCCAGCCGTTGTAGTGCCGCTGCATCAGGTCATCGAGGGAAAGGGATTTTGCGAACAGCGGGCGTCCCTGGAGGGTGTAGGACACCGTCCTTCTGTGCTCCTTCATGCTTCGCGAGGCGAGCTGGAAGGTCCGCGCCCGGTCCATCTCGTGGGCGAGGTCGAGGCAGACGAGCGCGTTGTGGCTGTCATTGGCACCGACCGCGAGAAGCGCGTCGTAGCGGACGAATTCCACGTGGTGCTCGATCACCTCGGACAGGATCTCACCGAAGAAGGTGTTGAGCCCCGCGTTCCGCGCGGGCCGCAATGCGCGCCAGCTCGAATCGGCGATCAGGACCGGTACGTCCATGGCCTGAAGCCTTTCGCCAAGACCGGCGGACCATGCCGATCCGCCGACCATCAGGACCCCGGGCCGGCCTTTCTGGGCGAGGCCCAGACGCTTGGCGAGCGGTTTGATCGTGAAGCCGTGGGCGATGACCGTCGCAAAGACCATGGCAAAGGCCAGCGGCACCATTTTGAGGCCATCGGCATAGCCGTTCTCGGCCATCTTCTGGGCGAAGAGGCCGGAGACGGCCACCGCCACGATCCCGCGCGGCGCGATCCAGCCGATCAGTAGCCGTTCGCTTTTCGTGGTCTTGGTGCCGAAGAGCGAGGCGAACACCGTCACCGGGCGCACGATGAACAGCATGACCAGGACGAACGCCAGGTCCTGCCACCCGAGGGTGAAGAGCACGTCCCGCGAGAGGTTCGCGGTGAGCATGATGAAGACGCCGGAGACGAAGAGAACGGCGATGTTCTCCTTGAACTGCCGCAGCTGGTTGATGCTCGGAAGCTTCGCATTGGCGAGGGTAATGCCCATGGCCGTCACCGCGAGGAGGCCGCCCTCCTCCTGAAGACCGTTGGCCATGCCGAAGCAGATCAGGACGACGGTGAGGAGGACCGGGGTCTTCAGGAACTCCGGTACCCACCCGGCCCTGAAGGCCTTGGCCATCAGAAGCCCGAGGAGCACGCCCCAGACCGTGCAGAGCAGCGCCCCGAGAACCAGGCTGCCCGAAATCGCCGTGAGCGACAGCCCGCCCGCCTCCGGCTGCTGGAGATGCAGGAACTCGAAGACCATCACCGCGAAAAGCGCGCCGATCGGGTCGTTGACGATCCCCTCCCACCGCAGGAGCGTCGCGGGCCGGCTCGACAGCTTGGCCTGCCTGAGGAGGGGCGTGATCACGGTCGGACCGGTCACCACCATGATGCCTGCGAAGACCAGCGAGGTCTCGAGGCTGAGCCCCGCAATGAAGATGGCCGCGAGGGTCCCCAGGCCCCAGGCGATGAACACCCCGGGCACCACCAGGCGGCGGACGCCCTTGCCGAGCTCCCGCAGCTCCGCGAAACGGAGCTGAAGGCCTCCTTCGAAGAGGATGATTCCCACCGCGAGCGATATGAGCGGGTTGTAGACCCCCTCGCCGAAGGTGTCCTCGGGCCGCAGAAGACCGAAGCCCGGGCCGAGGGCGAGCCCCGCCACGGCCATGAGAACGATCGCGGGAAAATTGAACCGCCAGGCGAGCCACTGCGCCCCGATCCCGGCGGCCCCGATCAGCATCACGGCAAAAATGATTTCCATCGGCAACCGCTACCCTATCGCCTGCCGGACGCTAGCCCGAGAGAACTCACGAGTCCTTGAAGCTCGGTTCCCGCTTCTCGACGAAGGCCTTCATGCCCTCTTTCTGGTCGGCGGTGGCAAATACCGAATGAAAGACCCGGCGCTCGAAGCGGACGCCTTCGCTGAGCGTCGTCTCGAAGGCGCGGTTGACGCATTCCTTCACCATCATCGACACGGGCTGTGAGAAACCGGCGATCTTGCGCGCGGTTTCGAGCGCATTGTCCATCAGCTCGGCCTTCGGAACGACCCGCGAGACGAGGCCGCAGCGTTCGGCCTCTTCCGCTCCCATCATCCGGCCCGTCAGGCACATCTCCATGGCTTTCGACTTTCCGATGAAACGGGCCATCCGCTGGGTCCCGCCCGCTCCGGGGATCGCGCCGATGGTGATTTCCGGCTGGCCGAACTTGGCGTTGTCCGCCGCGATGATGAAGTCGCACATCATGGCCAGCTCGCACCCGCCGCCAAGGGCATAGCCCGCCACCGCCGCGATCACCGGCTTTCTCGTGCGGGTGACCTCTTCCCAGTTCGCGGTGATGAAGTCCTCGAGATAGACGTCGGTGAATGATTTCTCCGCCATTTCCTTGATGTCGGCACCGGCCGCGAAGGCCTTCTCCGAGCCCGTCAGGATCATGCAGTTGATCTGCGGGTTGGCATCGGCGGCCTTGAGCGCCTCGGTCAGCTCGTCCATCAGCTGGCGGTTGAGCGCATTGAGCGCCTCGGGGCGGGCCAGGCGGATGATCTGGACGCGGTCCTGAACCTCAGTCTCGATGCAGTTGTAAGCCATGCTGTTCTTCCAAAACTTCTGCCACGCAGCTGCGCAAAACCCCGTCCGGTTAACGCCCTGTCAGGGAACGGGCAACCGGCGGTTCAGGGGAGACCCCAAAGAATGCCCTCGCGTTCCGGCGGGTGCGGTCATTTCTTCCACCACGCAGGGGGTGACGGGGCCCGCGGCCATCGCTATCTGCCGGAGGAAACACCAATGGAACACTGGATCATCCAATGAGCCTCATTCTCGCAGCGGGCGGCGGCATTCTCGCCCCGAGCCTTATCGCCATCCTTCTCTTCATCGGTGCGTTCGCCGCCCTGAACGTCATTGAGAAAGGCCGCTGGGACTGATCCCGGGGTCCATGCTCACCACTTCGCTGTTGCTCCTTCTCGGGCTCGTCATCCTTCTCGCGTCCGGGGAAAGCCTCGTGCGCGGCGCCGCCAATCTGGCGCGCGTCCTGAACGTCCCGCCCCTGATCATCGCCCTCACCGTGGTCGCCTTCGGCACCTCGGCACCTGAACTCGTGGTCACCGTGCAGGCGGTGATGAGCGGTTCGGCCGGGATCGCCATGGGCAACATCATCGGCTCGAACATCGCCAATATCCTTCTCGTGCTGGGCCTTCCGGCGGTGATCACGCCGATTGCCCTCGCCGTCCCCCGGTTGAAGCGCCATGCCCTCGTGCTCGGGGCGGCCACCGCGCTTTTCACCGGCGTGATCTACCTGCGGGGCAGCATCGCCCTGCCGGAAGCCCTCATCTTCACCGCGGCGATGGCCGCCATCCTCGTCATGATGGTCTTCGAGGCGAGGAAACATGCCGAGGAATTCACCGGCGAGGCAGAGGAGCTGTTCGACGAGAAACCCGCATTGCCGAAGACTATCGCGCTGGTGCTCTTCGGCCTCGTCGGCCTGCCGCTCGGTGCCGATCTCCTGGTCGATAACGGCACCGTGCTCGCTGCCGAACTCGGCGTCCGCGAGGAGGTGATCGGCCTCACCATCGTCGCCTTCGGCACCTCCCTGCCCGAGCTTGCCACGGTGCTTTCCGCCGCCATCCGGAAGGACGGCGACGTGGCCGCCGGCAGCATCATCGGCTCGAACGTCTTCAACATGCTCTTTGTGGGCAGCGCGGCGGGTTATGCGGGGCGAAGCACCTTCACCGACGCGGCTCTCATGTTCGATATTCCCGTCATGATCGCCGCGACCCTCGCCATCATCCTCCTGATCCTCGTGGGCAAACGCATCGGCCGCAGCCTCGGGCTGGTGAGCTTCCTGCTCTACGCAGGCTATATCGCGCTCATCGGAGGAGCATTTGCGGCATGAGCAAGGACACGGTCCTCGTCACCGGCGGAGCCAAGCGTCTCGGGCGCGAAATCGCGCTCACCTGCGCCCGGGCCGGCTTCCGCGTGGCGGTCCACTACAACAATTCGAAGGACGAGGCGGAGGGTCTTGCCGCTGAAATCGGCGGGGTGGCCGTCGGCGGCGACCTGCGGACCCCCGATATCGGCCCGAAGATCATCGAGACGGCCGCGGAGCTTCTCGCCGCGCCCCTCACCGGGCTCGTGAATTCGGCTTCCATCTTCCCGCACGACTGCGCGCAGGACGCGACGGAAGACGCTCTCCTCGACAATTTCAGGGTGAACGCGCTGGCCCCGATCAGGCTCGCCCAGGCCTTTGCGGCGCAAGGGCCCCGGGGCTCCTGCATCGTCAACATCCTGGACCAGAAGCTCTTCAACCTGAACCCGGACCACTTCAGCTACACCGTCAGCAAACAGGCCCTGCACGGCGCGACGATGACCATGGCGCTGGCCTTCGCGCCCGCATGCCGGGTGGTGGGTGTCGCCCCGGGCTACAACCTCCCCGCTCCGGACCAGCCGGAGGAGGAGTTCGAACGGCTCGCGCCGACCGTCAACGTGATGCAGAAGCGGCTCGAGCCCCGGCACGTCGCCGAGACCGTGCTCTTCGCGCTCGGCAATCCCGCCATCACCGGACAGGTCCTGATCGCCGACAATGGCGAGCACCTGAAGGCAAGTCCTCGCGACGTCAGCTTCTCGGACTAGACAATGCCGAACCTCCCTCCCCTGGCACCGGGCTATTACGCGGTGTTCCTCGACAACCTGCGCCGGCACGTGAAGCTCGGCGTCCTGCCCCACGAAACCCGCCCCCAGCCGGTCAGCGTCTCGGTCGCCGTGGTGACCCGTCGGGTGAGCGGAGGCGACGGGATCGAGGACGTGGTCGACTACGACACTCTCCGCTCGACGATCCTGCAACTCACCGAGGAACGCCATTTCGGGCTCCAAGAGACCCTCTGCGAGGCGATCATCGAGGACCTTCTCGGGCGGCCCCATATCTTCGGCGTGGCGGTGGAAACCCGCAAGCTCGCCGTCTATGACGACGCCTCCGCCGTGGGTTGCGCCATGGCCCGCATCGATCCGAAAGCGCTCGACCGTGTTTGACCTTCGCTATTCATTCTCCTTCGAGGCTGCCCACGAGCTGGGCCGCAACGTGAAGGAGGAGGGCCATCCCTACTCTCACATTCACGGTCACAGTTTCCACGTGACGATGTTCCTGCGCGCCGAAGATCTTGGCGAGAAGGGCTGGGTCACCGATTTCGCCGATGTCCGGCGGGCGGCGGGCAGCCTTCACGAGCTTCTCGACCACCGCTTCCTGAACGAGATCGAAGGCCTCGAGCAGCCGACCCTCGAGCGGATGTCGGCCTTCATCTTCGACCGCGCCAAACGGGAGTTGCCGCTCCTGTCCGCGGTGGAGATCGCCCGCCCCTCCCTTGGCGAGGCGGTCCGCTACGAGCCCCGCGCCTAGGCGAAGACCACGACGCTCTGCCGTCCCGACGCGATCGGCCTGCCATCCGACGACCAGATTCCCATCGCCTGCGCCGACCAGCCGTCCCCGGCGGCCTCGGCGCGGCTTTCGACATGGTACCAGCCCTCGTCCGTCGTCAGATCGTCCGACAGGAAGTCGTGCTGCCATGTCACCGAGCTGACGGGCGCCGGCCCCGGCATCAGGGGCGCGACCGCAGGGGGCGGAACATCGGCGAGGCAGAGAAGCCCGATCGGATCGGATCTCAGGCTTTCTTCGCGGAGCCTCACCCGCCAGCGGATCACGCCGCTCCCCTGTCCCGTGAAAGGCTGGTAGCGCTCCGCCGCGCGGATATCGAACTGATGCAGGAAACGGGGGTGGAGCGGGGTCGGCTCGAGAACGCTCTCGCTGTCCTCAGGCGGGAAATCCGGAAGCGGGAAGTCCTGCGCCCTGACGACACTGTCGCGCGCCGAGCCGAAGACAAGGGTGGAGCGCGCCTTGATGCTGTCTTCCGTATAAAGGTCGGCCTCGACGAACGTGGTGGAGCGGCCCTGCCGCAGGATGCGGGTCTTCACGGTCGCCCCGCCCATGGCAGGCCCGATGAAGGCGGTCTGGACGGAACGGAGAGGCGCTTCGATCCCGCCAAGCGTCCTCGCCGCATAGGCCGAAGTCGCCGCGGTCAGCCCGCCATAGGCCGTCCGCCCCTGGGCCCAGTCCTCGGGGATCGCGAAGTGGAGGCTGTCCCCTTCCCGGGCGGAGCCTGCCAGCAGTTCCGAAAGCCGCATGTTCAACCTTTCTCAGCTCCGCTCTTCGTGCCAAAGCCCGCCGCCATGGCCAAGCACGACGACCTCAAGATCTTCTCCGGCGAGGCGACCTTCATGAAGGGCGTCGTCGCGATGGAGGGGCTGCCGGCGATGGACCTCGGCGAGTTCGCCTTTGCCGGCCGGTCCAATGTCGGCAAGTCCTCGCTCCTCAACGCGCTGATGAACCGCAAGGACCTCGCGCGCACCTCCAACACCCCCGGGCGCACCCAGGAGGTGAACTTCTTCGATATCGGGGGGGCCTTCCGGCTCGTGGACCTGCCCGGCTACGGCTATGCCAAGGCCTCGCGCAGCAAGGTGGATACCTGGACGGCGCTGATCTTCGACTATCTTCGCGGACGTCCGAACCTGCTGCGGGTTTTCGTCCTCGTGGACAGCCGCCACGGGCTCAAGGACACCGACCGGCAGTGCATGGACGCCCTCGACGAGGCGGCGGTCAGCTACCAGCTGGTCCTGACCAAGACCGACAAGATCAAACCGACGGCCCTGCCCTACCGGATCGGTGACGCCCAGGAGGAGCTTGCGAAACGTCCCGCGGCACATCCGGAGATTCTCGCCACGTCGTCGGAAAAAAAGGACGGTATCGACGACCTTCGCCTCACGATGGTGAAGGCCGCCGACAACTTCAACGCCTAGCGGAACTTCACGTCCGTCTGCACGCCGACATCCGGCGTCTTCTCGTCGATGAGGTTGGATTTGGCGATTTCCCAGCCGAAGCGGGTGGAGCTGTCCGTGGAACCCCAGACCCGGCCGTTTTCGAGATCGAGTT
>CAZAFU010000011.1:0-39260 GCA_964484475.1 uncultured Caulobacterales bacterium
GGAGCCGCCCTTGCCCTTTCTGCTCACACTTCTCATGGCCATCGGCGTGTCCGGCTGCTGGCTTGCATGGCGTGGGAAGCTCGCGGATCCGCGAGCCATGAGCATTGCAGGCTGGATCCTCGTCGCCCTCGGCATTCTTGGCTGGACTATGCGCTTCGGTGACAGCGGCACCGCCATCGCGATCGCCGTCGCGATGCTTGCGGGTCTCGGAGTCCTGGGGTTCTCGGCCGCGGAGCAGCGGTACGTCTCTTCGCAAAGGCGGCCCGTGACGCGGGCGGGCCATTTCAATGAGCGGCCCCGGGCGCGATGGGTCACTGCCGCCGCCATCGTGGCCGCAGGTCCCCTCGCCGGTATCGCGGCACTCCTCATCGGCCTGTCCGGCTATCGTCTCGCAGGCGCAGCGGGCTGGGCCGAAGCCGATGCGATCGTCCTCGCCTATGCGGCGGTCCCGATCACCTGGTCAGCGATCGCGGCATATGTCGCAACGTCTGACAGGGCGGCACGCAAGATCGGCATACTTACCGCCTGCGCCGGCCTCCCCCTCCTCCACCTCGTGGTGAGCGCATGACGCCAAACTCGAAAACCCCCCGCTTCCCCTTCCCCAAGCCATCCTCCGCGCTCGTGGCGTCGGCCCTCTCGGGACACCGCGCTCTCGGCGTCGTGCTGGCAGGGCTCGTCTATATCCTTTCGGTGAGCGGCGTTCTCTCGGTCTTCAACCATGAGCTCCAGCGCTGGGAACAGCCGGGGGCTCCCGCGGTCACGACGATCGATCCGGAAGCCGTCCAGCGAGCCTCCGAAACGCTTCTTGCCCAGGAGAATACGACGCATTTCTACGTCCAGCTGCCGACCTGGGACTTGCCGAGGGCTGTCCTGACCACCGACACAAAAGCGGTCTTCATGAATCCCGACGGCACTCTTGCAGGCGCGGAGAGCCATCCCTGGACGCAGTTCGTCCTCGACCTCCATTACTATCTTACCGTACCGGGCACCGCCGGCCTGACGCTGGTGGGGATGCTCGGCGTTCTCGTCTTTGCCCTCACCCTGTCCGGACTTCTCAGCCACCCGAAGATCTTCAGGGACGCCTTCCGTTTCAGGTTCGGCGGGCAGCCGCGGCTCACCCAGGCCGATATCCACAACAGGCTCGGCGTCTGGACCGCGCCCTTCGTCCTCTCGAGCGCCCTGACAGGCGCAATGCTGGGCCTTGCGGCGGTGATCTCCGCAGGGGTCGCCACCCTCGATTACGGCGGCGACGTCGAGGCGGTCTACGAACCGGTCTTCGGCGCGGAGCCTGCCGAGAACGAGGCGCCGGCGCCCCTCGCGAACATCGGCGCAGCTCTCCGTTTCATGGCGAGCGAGCATCCGGACAAGGACCCGACCTACGTCCTCATGCACGAGCCGAAGACCGAAGGTCAGCATCTGCAGATCCTGGCGGAGCATCCCGAGCGCCTGATCTTCGGCGATTACTACGGTTTCGACGCGGAAGGTTCCTACCGCGGCAATGTCGGCATGTCCGACGGGACGGGCGGGCAGCAGGTTGCCGCTTCGGTCTACAGGCTGCACTTCGGCTCTTTCGGCGGTCTGCCAATCAAGCTTGCCTACGCTGTCTTCGGTATCTCCCTTGCGTTCATGATCTGTGCGGGGATGAACATCTATTTCATCAGGCGGGAGCAGCGGCGCGGAAAGTCGGTTGCCCTGCGGCAGGCCTGGGCGGGTGTGGTCTGGGGGACACCGATCGCCCTTACGTTCTGCCTCCTCGGTAGCCTGGTGATGCCCGGACTGCCGCTGAACGTCGTCTTCTGGGCCGTTCTCGCATCGGTGACGGCGGCGGCTGTCACCCTCCGCCGGCCCGGGGTTGCAGGCAAGTTGATGAGCAGCATGCTGGGGATAGGGCTCGCCCTCGTCGCCTTGCCGCGTCTCGTCGGCCTCTCTGGCGAGATGCCCGAACCCGCAACCATGTGTTTCCATCTCGCTCTCTTGGCGGCGGCCGGACTTTTGCTGATCGGCGGCCGCAAGCTCGGGGTGGGTTTCACGCCTCGCCGGACAGCATCGATGTCACCACCGGCCGAGTAGCTATCGGCAGAGGGCTCGGGGGCGGAAGAATGGACGGGCTTCGACCGGCAGGCGCTGCATCCTTATGAAGATGTCCCGATCTGCCGCCATCCGGGCTATCAGCGTGCCGGCGGGTACGCGCCGCGCCGATCCCGGCCAGAGCGGTCCCGAAGAGAACCAGCGCCCCCGGCACGGGGACCTCGGCAAGGCTGGCCGCGAAAACGGGACTGCCGTCACCGTCATATCCGTTCGAGAGCAGCGTCAGGTCATAGAGCTCCCCCCCGGGTCCGGTCAGGAAGATCGGAACGGTCGCGCAGAGCGACGCCGAAACCGTCTGGCATACGAACCCCGGGCCAGGATCGATCGTTGGTCCCGAGAGGGCACCGTAGCCGAGATAATCGGAGAATTCGGTCGCCGATGGATCGACCGCGGAGAATGCGGGGGATGAACTGCCGAACCTTGCGATCAGTCCCGGCCCGACGCTTTCGGGATTGCCGAAGAAGCCGACCCCGTTGAAACCCGGGTTGAAGACATTCGTCGGATCGAACAGCGCAACCGCAACGCCGTTGACCGGATTGTCGCCGAATGACGCGACCTCGTAGGTCACCCCATCGACCTCGAGCTGCGCCTGCCGGAAGTCGTAGGCGGCGTAGCCGGGAAGAGGTGAACCGGGAGGTCCCGCGCGGTAGACGGTGCCCTGGTCATCGAAAACGGCTGTAAAGTTGAAAGCGGTGAGCTCGCCGAACGTATCGAGTGCCTCGCCCTGCTGGTTCAGTGCATCGCCGGGCTGGAAGAAACCTTCGATTTCCAGCCTGAACACGGCTGCATCCGCAGGGCTCAACACGGCCCATGCCGCAAATGACAGACCGATGATGGGTCGTTTCATGGTGTTCTTCCTTTCGTGGCAGAGTGGATTGGCCAGTCCTTAGGCAGCGGCACGGTTCCGGTCCTGAGGGGTCGCTGATGAACGGGGCGTCCGTTGCAGCGGTCGCCGCAAGGGACTGATTGAACGACTGTTTTGCCTCGCTCCCCACAGTCGGTGGCCGTTGGGCCTAAGCTTTCCATAAGCTTTCCAAGGCATGACCGGCGGCCCGAATGGCCCGGCTGCGACGAGTTTCACCGTGGCTATGTCCTGCCGCCCTGCCCCGTGGCATGATCTGTTCTTCAATCGGGGAACACATCGCGCAGATGACAGGGCGTGCGCCAAAACAGGCCTTCAGACTGGGCTCCTGCCTCGTCATTCCGGATCGCAACCGGATCGAGCGCGAAGGCCGTTTCGTGCAGGTCGAGCCCCGGGTGATGGACGTCCTCGCTGCCCTCGCCGAACATGCAGGCACCGTGGTGAGCCGCGGAGATCTGGTGGACCGGGTCTGGGGAAATGATCGGGGAAGTGACGAGACCCTCAGCCGCTCGATCTCGCTCCTTCGCCGCGCGTTCGGCGAACTCGGCGCGGAGCCGATGATCACGACCATCCCCAAGCGCGGCTACCGGCTGGCTGCGCCGGTCGGCGAAGTCCAGCCCGAGCCACCAGGCGGCGCGGCCGGGAGGACGCAGTCCGCAGAGGCGCCAGCGACCCGCGCCCGGAAGACATACCGGACAGCGGCCCTGCCGGTGATGGGTCTCGTCGTCGCGTTCCTCCTCGTCGGGGTTCTGCGTCCATGGTCGACGGGCAAGGAGCCAGTCGCTGAAGCCAAGGCGCAGCAGGCCGATCGGATGAGATCCCTCGCCGTCCTTCCTTTCGTGCCGTTCACGGACGACAGGAACGACATCCACTTCAGCCATGGCCTGACAGAAGAACTGATCAATAGCCTGGTCGGTATTCCGGACCTGGGTGTGGCGGCCCGCACATCCAGCTTCCGTTATCGCGATGCACGCGACGATGTCCGCGATATCGGACGGCGGCTCGGCGTCGACTACGTGGTGGAGGGGTCCGTACGGCGCGACGGCGAGCGCCTGCGCGTCACGACGCAGCTGGTCCGAACCTCCGACGGCCTGCATGTCTGGTCAGGCGTCGAGGAGGAAGCGGAAGGCGGCAGCAGTTTCGCGATGCAGGACGAAATTGCCCGCGAAGTCCGGCGCGCCCTCGAGCTGCATCTCGGGGTCGGTTCCGGCGGCGACGTCCAGCCTTCGAGTATCGTCAGTGCAGAGGCGGCATCGCTCTATTTCAAGGGCTTGCACGATGTGGCCGACGGCCTGCGCGAAGACGGTGCCGCGAAGGCGGGATATGACGCCTTGCGGGCGGCCGTGAAGCTCGAGCCCGACTTCCCGGAGGCGTGGGTCGCTCTCGCCGAGACGGGGGTTTTGTGGGCTGACGGTCCGTTCGCGAACGACCATGAGAGGTTCATCGCGCAGCTTCGCCACGATCTCGACATGGCTCTGGCCAAGGCACCCGAGAACCACCGCGCGCATATCGCCGCCGCCCGGTTCCACGGTACGATCGACCTCGATATCGATCGCGCAGCCCGTCACCTGGAAAAGGCCGAATCCCTGGCGCCGAAAGCTGCGACCGTCCTCTACGCACGCGGATGGTTTTCGTGGTTGACGGGGGACGTCGACAGGGCCTTCGAAAACTATCGCCAGGGCCTCGCGCTCGACCCGCTGAACGAGCAGGCCCTCTTCTCATTCGCCGCGAAACGGGCGATGCTCGGCGAGACTGACGAGGCTTTTTCCTACATGCGAGAATGTCAGAAGACGGATTGCCTGCAGGAAGGTTTCGTTGCCTATGCGACTGCGGTGGTCCTGATGCGGGGCGACGAGCGGGAGAAGGCCTGGTGGGCCCCTGTCTACAAGGGCTTCGAACGGCGGATCGAGAAACTGCCTGCCTCCGCCAAACCCGATGCAACCAAGGTGATGCCTGCCTACGCCGCCCTGCATTTTCAGGACCCGGATACAGCTTCCAAGGTCACCGCTGTCAGGGAGCTGTTCGCCCGGTCGCCGATCACCAACCATATTGGCATGTGGGGACCGACACTCGCCGACGTTCTGGACCGGGACAACTTCATGGACGCTCTCGTTCGGGCCTATGAGGAAGGGAATGTCTTCTCGCATGGGCTCGCGATGTCCCCCTTCTACGGTGCCAATCATTGGCCTGACTGGGTCCTCGTCCATCCCCGCTACCGGCAACTCTGGGACCGGCCCGAACTTGCCCGTCTGGCCGAGATGAGGCGCGAGAACGGCTGGGAAGACGGGCTTCCGCCTGGCCTGTGATGTCGACACCGTCCCCTTTGGACGGAATGGCCCGAAGCGGGGTCTCGACAGGGTCGGTTCACAGGATCACCCGGACGCCACAAGGATCAGCCGATGCGCCCGGGACCAGGGTCACGAAAGAACGAGGGCGGGCCCCTGAGCACAGTGTGGGGTCAAACCATCCTGCGGATACGTGGATGCCCGTTGTCGATACCCCCCAGCCCTATTTGAGTTCTTAAGGATCGGGTGCTACATCCTTCGGCGATGCAGCGCCTCACCCGCCTTCTGACACTTCTGGTGGTGGTTATCTTCACCGCACAGCCGGTGATGGCGTGCTGTCTTGAAGACCATGCCGACGCTGCAACGGCGCAGGCGGAGGCGCCATGCCACGGATCCCAGAGTCAGCCGAACCAGCCGGAACCTGACAGGAGTTGCCCGGGCTGCGAGGACTGCAGGCTGGTTGTCGAGGCCCCCGATACGAAACCGGCGAAGTCGGCCTCCCTCGACCAGAAGACCGAACTGGTCCCGGCTTCATCAGACGTGTCCACCGCAGGTTTTGACGTCAGGATACGTGGCGCGACAGGGCCGCCGCCGCCCGAACTTCCCTCCCTCTCTCTCGTTTCCTTGAAGCAGCAGCTCCTGATCTGAGCGCATAGCGGCGCGCGCCTTCCTGGCAGCGCGCCTTCTGTCGTTCACCGATCACGGAGCTTTCATGCGTTTCACCGTCTGCATTATACTTTGGTGCCTGCCCTCAGCCGTCTGGGCTCAGTCCATGGACGAGCTCGAGGCACGCCTCCGCCAGCATCCCGCTCTCCGTGCCTACGCTTTCGAGGCCACTGCCGCGGAAGAACGCAGTCTGGCAGCGGTCGCGCTTCCCGATCCGGTGATTTCCTTCGGCGTGAACAATCTGCCGGTCACCGACCCGGCGTTCGATCGCTTCCTTCCCACCAACAGAGCGATCGGTGTTCGGCAGGACTTCCCGAACCTCGCCGGACGACGCGCCCGGGCGGAGCAGGCGGATGCGACGGCCGGAATGTCGGACGCCATGCGGGCCGCGCGCTTCGCCAGCCTCCGCGCGCAGCTCATCGTGCTTCTTCATGAGAGGGGTCGGATCGCCAAGGAGAGGGAGCTCACCGAAGCGCGGTTCGAGAAGTACGAACGCCTCGCCGAAGTCGCCACGGCCGAGATCAGCGGGGGGCGCCCGGCCGTGTTCCGGCTCGCGGAAATCGAGGCCGAGCGGGCGGGCGTTGCGCGTCAGCTTGCTGAACTGAGCGGCCAACAGGCTGCCGTGGAGGCGGGACTGATCGAGCTTCTGGGGTTTGTTCCGGACACCCCTGCGCCGCCCGTGTTACCCCGGGAATGGAACGGTGATCCTGCGGCCTTCCATCTGGTCCAGGTCCAATCCAGCGCCGTCGAGCGTGCCGAGGCCGGTGTGTCCGAAGCTGCGGCTGCGTTCAGGCCGAACTGGGGCGCGCAGCTTACCTATCAGCAGAGGGAAGAAGGCTCCGGCGCGCCGGGCGAAGTCTTCGCTGGCGATGACTGGGTCTCCGGGATGGTGACCGTCACCGTGCCGCTCTGGGCCAGCCGCAGCCAGCAGCCGCGCCTGCGAGCAGCGAAGGCGGAAGAGGCCGCCGCAAGGTCGAGATACCTCGCCGCCGCCCGGTCAGCACGTTCGCAGTATGCGACAATTCGTTCACAAATCGAAAGTGCCAGTGCGCAGGCCCGGGCGATCGAGACACAGGCCGCCGCGGTCGAGGACGAAATCGCGGCACAGCTCCGCATCTACGAGAGCGGAACCGGCGGCTATGCACTTATCATCGACGGCGAACTCACGCTCCTCCGCTTGAAGGCGGACAGCCTACGCGAGAGGTCCCGGGCCGCACAGGCCGCGGCCCGCCTCAACAGCCTTCTGGTGACGCCATGAAATACCTTGCGATACTCCTTGTCGTCATGCTCGCCGCCTGCGGTGATGCTTCTCGCGACAGTGCCGCGACCCGAACGGGCGAAACGGACAACGCTCTTTATACCTGCCCGATGCATCCTCACTACATCGCGACCGATCCGGATGGCTCCTGCCCGATCTGCGGGATGGACCTGGTCCCAGCTTCCGCCGCAGGGGAGACAGCGGGATCTGCCACGACCAGCATCGCGGTCGCACCTGAAATCGTCCAGACCATAGGGGTGCGGACGGAAATCGCTCGAGTGGCTCCCCTGCGCCGCACCCTCAGGGCTTTCGGGACCGTCGAAGCCAATGAACGCAGCGAAACCGTCATTGCCTCGAGGCTCGAAGGTTGGATCGAAGAACTGGTCATCCGGGCTGAAGGCGACGCCGTGGACCCGGGTACGGTTCTCTACCGCGTCTACAGCCCGAACCTGATCGCGGCGCAGAACGATCTTCTCGCCGCCCTCGCGATCGGCAACGAGAAACGCATCGACGCCGTGCGCCAGCGTCTCGTATCCCTCGGCATGGAGGCTCCGGATATCCGTGCCCTGACAGAAAGCCGTTCGGTCATCGAACGCCTTCCGATCCGGACCGGACAGGGCGGGATCGTTTCCTCCCTCGAAGTCCGGGACGGCGACTACGTGAAGCCCGGCGACCCCATCATGACGGTGCAGTCCTATGACGATGTCTGGGTCATGGCCAGCATACCGGAGCGTGACCTTCATCTCGTCAGGACAGGCGTCCAGGCAGACCTCGACTTTCCCAGCGCCCCTTCGTTCACGAGCGTCGGAAAGGTCGACTACATCTACCCGACGATCGATCCGAAGACGAGAACAGGCCGCCTACGGATCGTTGTCGACAATGCAGCGGGCGACCTTCGCCCGGGTGCCTATGCAGACATCCGGATCGAGACGGATGCCGGCCCGGTGCTTGCTGTTCCGACCGAAGCCGTCCTGCGGGACAGCCGCGGTGCCCACGTCATCACAGCGCTCGGCGAAGGCCGGTTCCTGCCAAGGGTCATCACGACAGGACTGTCCGCGGGCGGTATGACCGAAGTGACCGATGGCCTCGAAGAAGGCGAGCGGGTCGTCGCCAGCGGGCAGTATCTGCTGGATAGCGAGGTGAAACTCCGAGAAGGCTTGTCGGCGCTCAGCCCACTGCAGGCGGACGAAGAGACCCCGTTGGACGAGATACCCCTCACCCCGGCAAGCCTTGCTCAGATCGATCACTTCGCCGACATGGCTCTCTATCTCCACGAGGCCCTGACCGACGGTTACAGGATCGAACCGACTTTCATCGACCCCGTCCTGGCCCTCGAGCCGACCCTCACCGCCCGCTTTGCCGGGACCAGGCTCGCCCCTGTCGTCAAAGGTGCGGCCGCGGCGCTCCGCAAGGCCCGGGCGGCGGAGGAAGGCGACGACCTTGCGGATGCGCTCGCATCCCTGATGCGTGCAATCGATCCCTGGCTGATGGACGGGGCGCCCGGGCACTACGCCGAGAAGGGACTTGCCATCTTCGAGGACGCCAGCGGCCGCCGCTGGCTTCAGGAGAGCGGCCCCGCCAGGAGTCCCTTCGGCAGCGAGGTTCCGATACCAGTCGAATGGCCCGAGCGAACCGCTTCAGTCCGGCCCGCCGAGGCTCGCCCCACCGAACCCCATGCGGAGCACTAGAACGGGGCGATGAGGAATACGCAACCTGACGACCTCACCGGCCACGACCCCGCCCAGTCCTGGGTTGCGAGCGTCATCGCATGGTCGGTGAGAAACCAGCTCATCGTGCTGCTCGCCGCTGCTGCCCTGGCCGCCTTCGGCTGGATGGCCGCGCGCGACACGCCTCTTGATGCCATTCCCGACGTCACCGACACCCAGGTTATCATCAGGACGGACTTTCCCGGGCAGAGCCCGCAGATCGTCGAAGACCTCGTCACCTATCCGCTCTCCTCCAGTCTTCTCGGACTTCCCAGGACGAAAGACGTGCGCGGATCGTCGATGTTCGGGACAAGCTTCGTCTATGTCGTCTTCGAGGACGACGTTGACCTCTACTGGGCCCGCTCCCGGGTTCTCGAAGCGCTGTCGCGCATCGGCTCGGAACTGCCGCCGAACGCCGTTCCCCGCATCGGCCCTGACGCGACCGGCGTCGGCTGGATCTATCAGTACGCCCTTGTGGACCGGACCGGCGGGACGGACCTCGCCGAGCTTCGCTCCATTCAGGACTGGTTCCTCAAGCTGGAACTTTCCGGTGTGCAGGGGGTGGCCGAAGTGGCCTCGGTCGGAGGCTTCGAGCGGGAATACCAGGTTCTGGTCGATCCGGGCCGCCTGCGCTCCTACGGTATTTCCCTGGGCGAACTCGGGGATGCCGTGAGGTCCGCTTCCAGCGAAGTGGGCGGCCGGGTGCTGGAACAGGCCGAGACCGAATTCATCATCCGTTCTTCCGGGTATGTCGACGAGAGGGCCGACCTCGAGAATGTTGTCGTTTACGCAGTCGACGGATCGCCCGTTCTCCTGCGCGATGTCGCACGCATCATCGAGGGTCCGGCCCTGAGGCGAGGCATCGCAGAACTCAACGGCGAGGGTGAAGTCGTCGCCGGGATCGTCGTGATGCGCGACGGCGAGAACGCGCTCCAGGTCATCGGACGGGTGAAGGACAAGCTTCAGGATCTCTCACGCGGCCTGCCCGACGGGGTCGAAATCGTCACCGTCCATGACCGCGCTCCCCTGATCGAGGGGGCAGTATCCTATCTTGGGGTGAAGCTGTTCGAGGAAGGCATCGTGGTCGTTATCGTCGTTTTCGTCTTCCTCCTGCATCTCCGCTCCTCGTTGGTCGCGATCATCAGCATGCCTCTTGGTGTTCTTGGCGCATTCCTCATCATGTCCTTCCAGGGCGTGACGGCGAACATCATGTCCCTCGGCGGGATCGCCATCGCGATCGGTACCATGGTGGATGCTGCGATCGTACTCGTCGAGAATGCGGGGCGAAAGCTCGCAGCCCTGCCGGAGGACGCGCATCGGGAAGAGCGCCGGGAGGTCATCCTTACCTCCGCGAAGGAGGTCGGGCCGGGTATCTTCCTCTCTCTCCTGATCATCACCGTAAGCTTCCTGCCGGTCTTTGCCCTGACGGGTCAGGGCTTTCGCCTTTTCAGCCCGCTGGCCTTCACCAAGACCTACACCATGGCCTTTGCTGCCCTTCTGTCCGTGACGCTCGTTCCTGTTATGATGATTTATCTGCTGCGTGGGCGGTTCCGGCGCGAAGAGGAGAACCCGGTCGGCCGCTTCTTCGTGAGCCTCTATAGGCCCGTGCTCGATCTGGCGTTGCGGTTCCGATGGGTGACGGTCGGTCTCGCAGCGCTCCTCGCCGCGAGTGTCATGATACCGATGAACCGGATCGGATCGGAGTTCATGCCGGCACTCTACGAAGGCGAGCTTCTGTACATGCCCACGACCCTACCCGGTGTCCCGGCAACCAAGGCGCGGGAGCTGCTTGGACAGACGAACCGCGTGATCATGACCGTTCCCGAGGTCAGCCGGGCCTTCGGCAAGGCCGGACGCGCGGACACCGCAACGGACCCCGCACCGTTGACCATGATCGAGACCTGGATCGAGTTGAAGCCGAAATCCGAGTGGCGGGAGGGCGTCGATGCGGACAAAATCATCGAGGACCTCAACGCTCGCCTTCAGATCCCCGGCCTCGTCAACTCCTGGGGTTACCCCATCAAGATCCGGATGGACATGGTTTCCACAGGCATCAGGACGCCGGTCGGCATGAAGGTCACCGGCGATAGCCTCGCCGGGATCGAGCGCGTGGCGCGCAGTATCGAGAGGGCTGTATCGGATGTTCCGGGCACACGCTCGGCTTTTGCCGATCGTGTCCTGGGTGGCCGCTATCTCGAAATCGAACCGGACCGGCTGGCTCTTGCGCGGCACAATATTCGTATGGGCACTTTCCAGGACGTCATACAGATGGCGCTCGGCGGCATACGGATGAGTCAGTCCGTCGAGGGACGCGAGCGCTACGACATCATCCTGCGCTATGATCGTCCCTTCCGGGAGACCATCGAGGATCTGGGCAACATCCTCGTCACCAACCCCGAGGGAGCCCAGATCCCTCTTGGCGAGTTGGCCACGGTGGCCTACGCCGAAGGTCCCCCCATGATCCGCTCGGAGAATGCTCGCCTGACCGGGTGGGTCTTCGTCGACATCGAAGGCCGCGACCTTGGCTCTTATGTGGCAGAAGCAAAAGAGGTGATCGCCAGCACCGTCACGCTCCCTCCAGGCTACGCGGTCACTTTTTCCGGTCAGTACGAGGAGTTCGAAAAAGCGAATGCCCGACTGCACGTGGCCGTACCGGCGACGATCGCCATCATCTTTCTTCTTCTCATGCTTCATTTCGGAAGGCTCGACCGCACCTTGATGATCATGCTCTCTCTTCCCTTCGGGCTGGTCGGTGGGCTATGGGCCGTCTGGCTTGCGGGCTACAACCTTTCGGTCGCCGTCGCCGTCGGCTTCATCGCGCTCGCGGGGATCGCCGCGGAGACCGCCGTCGTGATGCTTCTTTATATCGACGCAGAGGTCCGCGAGCATCGCCCTATGGACCGGCAAGCTCTGACCGAAGCGGTCGCACGAGGTGCCGCGTTGCGCCTGCGCCCCAAGCTGATGACCGTCGCGACGATCGTCGCAGGGCTCATGCCGATTTTCCTGACGAGCGGCATCGGTTCTGACGTCATGCGCCGCATCGCCCTGCCAATGGTGGGCGGGATGACGACGACACTCCTGCTCACGCTTGTTGTTCTTCCGGCGATCTACGCCCTGTGGGTCGGTCGCAACCTGCAGACAGACACAGAAACTTCCGACCCCCTATCCGAACCAAAATCTCTCGACCTTCAAGGAGAACCTTCATGACCTTCAAGACCATCATTCCAACCCTCACGGGCATCCTGGCCCTCGCCGCCTGCAGCGACGCAGACGAAGCAACAGCACCCGAACAGGCCCCCGTAACGACGGCGGGGACGGAACATCGCGGCCACGATACCACCAGCGACACCGGCCACGCCCGAGGCGTCATCGTTTCGGTTGCCGAAGGGGAACTGGGCATTGACCACGGCCCCATAAACGGGATCGGCATGGGTGCAATGACCATGGTGTTCGGCACCATGGGCGACGTCGAAGCCACCGACTTCGAGCGGGGCGACGACGTTTCCTTCATGGTCAAGCGTGGCCGCGACGGCTCCTATCGCGTCATGGCGATCTGCGACACGGACGAAAACGGCAGTGATTGCCTCGACGGCATCACGCGGCGCGACCGCTAAAGGGCAAATCTGGCCCGGAGCATTCTACGATAGTCCGTATACGTTCTCTGAGTGGTCGTGTTGCGATGGGGACAACGATTCTTTCGTGAACCGCCATCGGTACAGTGACGGGCGTTGCAACCAACAAGGTTCAGCGCGGCCTTCCGATCCGGGATCGATCTGGAGAGCCGCCTTCCCCGGGCGACGGCCTACGTCACCCTTGGCGAAGGTGAGCATTTCCACTTCCCAGAACTGAAGGTGCCTCTCATCGTCTTTGAGGGAGAAGCGAACGCACGGAGGGGCAGGCGCCGTTCACTTCCTCTTGCCGCCCAGAACGGCAACCAGCTCTTCAACCTTCTCGCGCCGGTCTTCGATCCTGTCGGAAGCCAGAGCCTGGTCGACGCAGGTCGCGAGGTGGTCGTTGAGGATCACGGTCTCAAGTCCGCCGAGCGCAGCCTTGATCGCCTGGACCTGGCGGACGACATCGATGCAATAACGCTGGTCATCGATCATCTTCGAGACCCCGCGAACCTGTCCTTCGATCCGCGCAAGGCGCTTCTTGGCAGCCGTCTTCGTGTCGTCCTTCACCGTATACTCCGTATGGTGTATCCGACCTAGGCGAGTGGGCGATCGGACGCAAGGCTTCCCAGCACCTTCTGTATGCGGGATCATGACGTCCGCCTCCGGCCGTCGTCGAGCCCTGCACCCTGTTCGAGGAACAAATTTGTCGCAGAAGCGTTCGCCTAGGTTGATACCCCATCAGGGTAAGAGGGAAAGAACGGATCATGGACGACAAGAAGAGCAATTACGGCCGCTTCCTTGCGATGGTGGGAACATCGACAGCCCTGATGTTCGTCCTGATGTACCTCAATACCTACGAGTTCAGCCACGTACGGTGGAGCGAGACACGTTTCTACATGACATTTGTCATGGGCGCGACCATGGCCGTCGTAATGCTCCTGTTCATGCTCGGCATGTACAGGAACACCAAGGTGAATCTCGCGATCTTCATCGGCAGCGCCGTTGTCTTCGTCGGGGCATTGTGGCTTGTCCGTAGTCAAGCGACCATAGAGGACGAGGCCTGGATGAAGGCCATGATCCCTCACCATTCGATCGCGATCCTGACGTCCGAACGGGCGGACATTGACGATGTCCGCGTCAGGAAACTCGCAGACGAGATCATCAGCGCTCAGCGGCACGAGATCAGGGAGATGGAATGGCTCCTGAACGACATCGAGACGAACGGCACGGCAAGCACCGAGGCGGAGGCCTCAAGCCGGCCGCCCCCGGATTTCGACGACGAGGAATGACCGATACCATTGCCGGCCACGATAGACATGAATACCCCCATAGGGTAATAGATGTGAAATGAGTACGACGATAGCCGACCACGGTTCCGCCCGCGACGAGATCACCAAACCCGCCCGCCTCTACCGCATGGTGATGCCGGGGCATGTCTGTCCCTACGGCATCAAATCCAAGTGGTATCTTGAACGGAAAGGCTACCGGGTCGAGGATCACCACCTCGAGACGAGGGAGGAGACCGACGCCTTCAAGCGGCAAAACGGGGTGGCAACCACGCCGCAGACGTTCATCGGCGACGAACGGATCGGGGGCTACGACGCCCTCAAGCAGCATTTCGACAGCGCCTTGGCGAAAAAGGAGGGTGAAACGACCTACACGCCGGTCCTTGTCATCTTCGGCGTCTGTGCACTGATGGCATGGGGAGCGAGCTACGTGGCCACGGGCGACGTGATGAGCCTGCGTGGGATCGAGTGGTTTGCCGCCTTTTCAATGGCGGTCCTGTCTATCCAGAAGCTCCGCGACATCGAGAGCTTCTCCACCATGTTCCTCAACTACGACCTGCTGGCCAAGCGCTGGGTCCCTTACGGCTATATCTATGCGTTCGCTGAAGGCCTCGCGGCGATTCTGATGATCGCCGGTGGCGTCTTCGCGCTTCTTGGCTCTCCCATCGCCCTCGTCATCGGCAGCATCGGCGCGGCCTCTGTCTTCAAGGCCGTCTACATCGACAAGCGGGAGCTGAAATGCGCCTGTGTCGGCGGCAACAGCAATGTCCCCCTAGGCTTTGTTTCGTTGACGGAAAACCTGGTCATGATGGCGATGGGGATCTGGATGCCGCTGAAGCTCCTCGTTCTCGATTGAGCGTCCTGACGGTACCCACAACCCCTACGGTTCGAGGTCGATCTCATGACCGGGCAGGTCCGTGGCGAGGTCTTCCTGGAGCGGACGTTAGCCGGCGACCGGGTCCGTTGCGAACTGGAAGTCAGGGGGCTTGCAGCTCCGCCCGGCCAGGACTCCACTTTCACCTATGAGGGCGTCTGCAACGGTCGTGGCCCGGCAAAGTGGCTGCGACGTCGGGGCCGACAGCTCTAGGCAAGCACCCCGCACCCACCCTGCTCCCGCCCAAACTGGCAGGAGACCGGACTGGCGCTGGATCGCACGATGATCTATCCCGCCCGGAAAGCCAAGAGCTCCCAGTCGGTGTGCCGTATACGGTGATGCGGCCTTCCGAACGAGCTGGTGAGCGCCGCTTTCAAGGCGGCGGGTGTGATGTCAGTGTCGTTGAAGGACCGCGTGGTCTGACAGGTCACCAGCAGTCCCCCGCGGCACAGCATGTGCCCGATCCGCCTCAGGGTCGTCAGTAGTATCGGACGCGGAAGATAATAGAGAACTTCCGACGCGATGATGGCATCGAACGGGCCCCTCGGCAACTCGTCCGGGACCATCCGCTGCTCCACCCTGACCTGAGCGTTGCTCCGGACACGGCGGCTTGCGAGATCCACCGCACGGCGCGATGCGTCGATGGCGAGAAGGCGAAGGAAACGGGGCGCAAGGGCCGCCGTACTGATACCGTTCGAACAGCCTATCTCCAGTCCCCGCGCATGCCGGCCCGGGCCGAGTGCTTCGACGATCATGCGCCTTTTTAAGAGTTCGCGGCGTGAATGCCGGTAGTTCCAGGGGTCTTCATGTTCCCGGTACAAACTGTCGAAATGCCTTGCATGTTCATCCAATGGTCCGGTCACAAAAGATAGGTCTCCGTCGGTCCGGTCATTGCGTCGAAATCGTCGTCCTTGAAAGCGAAACCGTCCGGGTCGTCCTGAACCACAAGACCGAACTGGCTCCTGTAGCAGCGAAGCGCAGCCTTCTTGGTGTCCCTATGGCTCGAGACGTCGAGCTCCAGTCGCTCCACTTCGTCCGGGCGGGGCCTATCGGTGGATGCGCCGATCAGGTGTGTCCAGACGAGGTACTCGGCGATTCGCGTATCGCTTCGCTCGGTCGCGCACCGCGCGAGCCGGTAGGCATAGCGATGATCGCAATGCGGCTCGCGCCGCCATGTGGTCACGATGAGGCCCGGCCGGAAACGGTCGATGGCGATCCCCAAACGCCTGCATGCACGCCGGTGGACATCGCTGGAAACGGTCTCGGTCGAGGCATCGGGCAGTCCGAGCCGCAAGGGAGGTTCCCGAACCCCAAGGACCTCGAGGGCCGATGTGGTCTCGTGTTCCCGCAGCCGCGCCATTTTGAGGCGGGGCCATTCCTGCGAGTTCGGATGTGATGCGCCTCCATCGGTCACGATGCAGACTTTCACCCTGACGCCGGCGGCGACACAGGCAGCGATAAGCCCGCCGGTACCTGCCGCTTCGTCGTCTGGGTGCGGAGCGACAACGAACACACCACGCTCAGCATCCGTGCGCTCCGCGAAGGTCGCAAAATCAACGTGCATCGAAAGATGGAACGAGCTTGCCCGAACCGGCGTCCTGTCCAAGCCTGACAAGAGCAGCGTCAGGTGCGGGCTGCCGCAGGTAAACCGTAAGGTCACGCAGCGCCCGCTCCAAGGGGTGCCCCTCCATCAGACCGCTGCAGCCCACGGCTCTCGTTGCAATATCGATCAGGCGTCCTGCCGCGGTTTCCACCGTCATGCGCGCGAGATCGGCAATCACGGCGTCAGACGCCGCCCCTCCCGATTCTCTGCCGATCGCAGGCGCCAGGCGCTGGTAACTCTCCTTCGTGGTCAGCCACGCACTTTGCGCTTCGCAGACCGCCTGCCCGAGCCGTGCGGACTGGTGGGGGTCGTCAATGCGTTCCGTACGCTGTAGGTGATCGACCATGGCATCCCAGACCGCCAGCATCCCTCCAACCTGAACCGCCACGAACCGCACTGCGCCGCCACCGAAATAGGGCTGCTTCAGGTAGGCGTCCGGTTCTCCAAGGAAATCCGTACTCTGGACCTCAATGCCACTCAGATCGAGTGCGGCGCTCCTTGTGGATTCCATTCCCAGGGGTCGCCACCAAGATATGTCGAACCGGCCCGCAAGGCGTTCCTGATCCAACAGAACAAGGCGGGCCCGGTCCTCCACGTCGCGGACCAGGACGAGCGCCATGGCGAGGTCTTCCGACCCAGAAGCGAACGTCTTTCGCCCGGCGAGCCCTTGTTCATCGCCTGCCAGACGCCCGGGCCGACGAAAGTCGTCCGCGCCCCAGACGCCGAGAAGGCCGCCCCGCATGGCCGTATCGGCGACGATCCGGCGCTGCTCCTCCGTGCCGAGCCGGGCGACGAGCCCCAGGGCATTGACGTGCCCTTCCCAGAGGCGACCCACGGACAGGTCGCCCCGGCCTATGGCGACCAGCATGTCGAAAAGTGCAGGTGGTTGTCCCTGAACCGGTTCGCTCGCCGCGTCGATCGTCTCATGGCTGAGAAGGCCCATCCGCTCCAGTTCATCGAATGCTCCGCTGGGGAACCTTTCTGGACATCGTAGCTGTCGGAGCTTGTCCGTCAGTGCGGTGAGCTTCATCTCGTCGGTCATAGGCGGGTCTCATATCGGGAGATGATCTGATCCAGGCCCGTGATTGCGGTATCCACAGGCTCGACCTCGTCAGGGTCGCACCGGAAGGCGGTGGCGTGGGAAGGGTTGGCTGCGATGCGCGCGGCGGTGGATTGGTGCCGCTCCACCAGCCTCGTTCCTCCCGTCCGGGATACGCGAAGGTTCGCGGCCAGCGCGTCGGCCATGCCGCCAGTGGCCCGTCCGCGCGCTCTCGTCATTGCATGAACGATCGCCCCGGTTTGCCGGTTGACGGTCATTCCCGCCCGGTCGGCCGCATTCACCAAGGCGAAATCCTCGTTGGTCGGAACAGCAGCAAACCCGCCGAGCGCCCGATATGCCGACACCTTGATGGCAATACCGGCACCGCCATAGTCGTCATGCAGGGGCGGGTCGGGAACCCTGCCCCGCCTGATCGTCTCGACGAGTTGCCGGACCTTGCCGCGCCATGTCACGTGGGGCGTGCCCCAGTGGACGGCTTCCTCGGGAACAGGATCGAACGGATCCGGCAGGCATTCGATCCTGGCAAGGACGAGATCGGCGCCGCGGCCGAACCCGGCTTCCATCTCCATCAGCGCCTCGATCTCGAGCCGGCAGTCGGCGTCCGTCGTGAGCAACCAGTCATCCGCACGCGCTCGAAAGGCCGTGAATGCTGCACGCACTGCGGTAGCCCGTGCCCCTCCGGCATGAGCGAGGGTTGGAGGAAGCTCGACCGATCTGACGAGGACCGGAATGCGGGACTGCCTCGCAAACGCGCTGGCGACCGCTTCTGTCCGGTCATGGCAATCATTCGCGAGGACAAGGGCACAGACCGGCGTCGTCAGGCGTGCCGAAGCCTCGTCGACCGCCGCAAGTGCCCCCTCGAGCCGTTCTTCCTCGTTCTTCGCAGGGATCGCCACGATCCATCGCGCAGCCTCTTCTGACACTGCCCGGAACTCCCATCTCGACGGCAATGCTCTAACGCTGCGTTCGCCGGAAGGTTCAGGGCTAGAGGCCGAACGGCGCTCACGTTTCGGGAATGTGTGAGCGCGCCCCGCCGTCCAGAATGCGTGTCAGGAGGCCATTGGCGAGCTGTCAGATGAGGCCGGCATCGATCGCCTTGACGGCGATCTCGAGCCGGTTCTTCGCGCCGAGCTTCTCCGAAATGCTGCGCAGATGCAGTTTTACCGTGGTTTCGGTAATGCCGAGAACCCGCGCGATCTCCTTGTTCGGAGTCCCGTGCCGCAGCTGGCTGAGCACCTGGCGCTCACGCGGTGTGAGGTCGCTCCCCGCCTCCTGGCTGTCCTGCATAAAGGATGCGGGCACATAGCTTTCACCGGAGGCGACCAGGCGGACCGCGTTGATCAGTGCCCTGCCGGCAAGGGTTTTCGGAACGAAGCCCATGACACCGAGGTCCAGGGCCGCGGCGACATCGGCATGCCTCGCCTGCCCAGACATCAGCATGACTGGCGCCTTGCAGGTCTCGATCATGCGACGCGCACCCGAGAGCCCCTCCATCCCCGGCATGTTCAGGTCGAGTATGACGAGATCGAACGGAGGACCTGTCCGGCAGATTTCGAGACTGCGCGGGAGATTTTCCGCGACGACGACCTCGATATCGGGATCGGCCTGCCGCAGCAGGGAACCGATCGCATCCCGGACGAGATCGTGATCATCGGCGAGCAGCACCCGCATCTTCATTCGCCACCGGTTGTCCAAAGCCGCACACTGCCGGGAATGTTCTAACAAGAGGTTGGCTGAAAGCCTTCATAGCGAGGCCTTCGTGATCGCAAGTTCAAGCCCGCCGACATAGGGCCGGGAACGGCTCAGGCTTGCCGAGACCGGCTCCGTGGTAGCACCGAGTTCGTCGATCACCTGCTTCTCGATGGTGAAGGTCAGGTGGGTCAGCGGAAGGTCGGCAAGGTAGACCGATCCGTCATAGCTCGTCCGGGCCTGGCCGACGACACGGCCTTCCCTGTCGCGGGCCTCGACCAGAAGCCCCGCAACGGGGAGCTCCAGCCCGTCGCGATGGAACGCCACGGTCAGCTCGGCCTCCCCGGTGGGGCGGACAGGAACGTCGACAGGAAGGACTTGACCGGGACGCAGCGACACCTCCCGCCCCGCCTCGAGGGGCATGAGGAAAGGGTCGGGGAGGCTCGACCGCTTCAGTTCGAGGGTCGTGGGGGCGCCTGCAGGAATACGGTCGAGAGTGGAAATACCCGACGTTCCCGTCACGGCAGAACGCAAGGCCCCTCCGACCATGAAGGACGTCCCGGGGAGGATGCGGTCCGCATCGCCGTAGCGGCCGTCATCATCGATATCCTCGAAGACCCTGGGGAGAAGTGTCCCGCTCTGGGTCATGCCGTAGGGTCCGACCCGCAGACCTTCTCCCGGCATCCGATAGAGGGAAAAACGCAACCCGAAGCCCACACGCCACACGGCCTGCGGATCCCTGGCCAGATCGAACGTCGCGGTCGCCCGGCCGACGGGCTTGGACAGGTTGAGACCGAACCCGCTGCCTCCGATCTCCGTATCATGGACGGCCGTCACCCCAAGCTCGATATCCGAACCCACGCGGGACTGCGCTGTCAGGCTCAGGTTGTTCAGGGCACAGCCGTCCGAGCACTGGTAGCCGAAGCCCGAACGGATACGCTGCCCGAAGAACCTTCCTCCGACCAGCAGGCTGCCTGTCAGGTTCCCTACCGGCGTTTCCGGACCAACACGCTGTTCCTCATACTGAAGTGTCTTGCGGAGCGTGAGGCCATGGAGCCGCGTACCGGTGGACAGACCGATCCCCCTCCGCTCGAGACCGCCGTCGCGGATCTCGCGGTCGATCTGTGCGGTCAACGGAAGCCGGTAGCCCAGAGCCCGCACGGGCCCCTCCACACGGAGGCTTGCCGCCTGATCGATATGCTGCGCACCGAACCCGAGCAGGGCATTCTCGAGCGATCCTCCGTACAGGAAGCGGGCAGCGAGGCTGTGCCGCTCGCCCAGCCTGGCCTGCAGGCCGCTTTCGAACGCCATGCCTCCATCCAGTCCATAGGCTAGCTTGGAGTTGGAAAGCGCCGGGC
Organism: uncultured Caulobacterales bacterium; assembly: GCA_964484475.1. Taxonomy (GTDB): domain Bacteria; phylum Pseudomonadota; class Alphaproteobacteria; order Caulobacterales; family Parvularculaceae; genus Parvularcula. The sequence goes on from CAZAFU010000011.1 coordinate 20,350, forward strand.
CCATGCTGGCCAGAACGGTCGAAGCCACCACGGCCTCACCGTCTTCTTCGCCCGACACCTCCAGCCGCAGGGTCGCCTGACGATGAAGGCCGTAGCTGACGCTGCCGCGACCGATCAGGACGGGATCCGCCACCGTTTCGTCGCCCGTCAGGGAACGGCCGGCCTGGACTGCGGCCAGGTCCCATCGCACTTCGTTCTCGGGGTTGAGTTCGCGTCCGAGGAACATCCTGACCGGGCGCTCGCGGGTTTCACCGAACGGGCCGAAGAGCTTGACGGTGAACCGGTTGTACCCAGGCCTGAGGGGAACCGAACCGAAGACATATTCTCCGTTTACGTTAGGTTCGGTGACGAACGAGACGAGCCCGCGATCGTCGTGGAGTTCCGCTTCCCACCCTTCGGGGAGGGCACCGCGGATGTCCCGTGCGCCGAGGATATCCGCCCCGAGCGATGCGTTGCGGCTTGCCACTGCGAAACCACGGCCAGCCTCGGCCCGGCCTAAAAGCGGCAGCGCAGGGGCGGCGATGTCCCCAAGAGCCACACTGGCCCCTCCAGCATCCCCGCGAAGGGCGAACCTTATGCCCTGCCGGTCGTTCTCGTCACGGACGGTCTGGAGGCGGCCGGTGAAGTGAAGGATATCTCCGACGAGGATTGCGTTCCCTCCAAGCGGCGGATCACCTGCACCGCCGGCACGGGCTGCCAGGGCGAGATCAGCCGTCGGCCAGCTCAGCCATCTCGTCGGATTGTCGATACCCCGGTAGCGCGGCCGGGTGGTTTCTGGCGACGCGAGGAGCTCACGGGCTTTCAAGCGTTCCAGTTTGGCCTCGATGGGCCAGGTTTCATGGGGTGCGATATCGATGGCGAGATCACCTTCCACGAACGTGAAATCTGCCGCGAAAAGTTGCCTCAGGAGCCCCAGCGTCAGGCAGACACCCGCCCCTGTGGGCCGGACCTCTTCATTCTCGAAGTCGATGTCCCTGCCTGCGAGCTGGAAAGTGTCTTTCTCTCCGTCGAGGACAAAACGGCGGCCAGGTTCGAGGTACCACCCCGTCAACCGCTGGCCTTGGACGTCGACCGGGGCCTCGATCGCATCGACGAAGTCCGCGGCGACGACGCAGAGACCCCTTGCAGTTCGGAATGCGGGCACGTTGCCCCCGAAGCGGATCCGCCCGAGGCGCAGGGAGACGAGCAAGAGATCGTCCTGACCAGGGGCTTCGGCAGCTCCCGTCTCGATCCGCTCCTCGTCACCGAACAGGAGCCCGAAAGGGTCCTGCGCCGAAGCCTTTTGTGTCATCAGCACAAGAATGACAATGACACAGAGGCTCCGGCGCATGATGCCTCTCCCAAGGCATCCGTCAATTCAGGACCGTGACGGTCTCGGCGATGACGCCGGGGGCATCGGGGTCGGAGGATACGTAGGCAAGCCGCACCTGTTTGCCGCTGAGCTGGGCCCTGAGTTCGGCCGGGATCGGAAGAATGACGTCTCGCTCCTCGTTCGGTGTGTAGATGGCGATACCCCGCGCGGCGAATACGGGCTCGTCCGAGCCATCGAGATAGACATGGAGGTCCCCATAGGAGGAGCGGTTCCCTTTTCGCGTCAGCCGCGCGACCAGAGTGGGCTCGGCGCCCTGGGTCTGGGCGAGTACCGCGCCCTCCAGAGAGACTTCGGCACCGAGTTCGCCGACACGCACGATCACCGGTATGGTCAGGGAACGGATCGCGACAAGATCGATCGAAATCCCGTCGGCGGTCACCTGGCTTGCAGCCGCCTCGAGCCGGCGGCCGGCACTCGTGGGCGCAGCCATCACCCTGAGATGGCTGCGGTACTCGCCAGGCTCGAGGCCAGCAGTCGTGGCACTGACGCGCACGGTCTGCCTGCCGCCGGGAGCCATCAGAAGCCTTCTCGGTGCGTAGCGTACGATGTCATCGGCGAAGAGCTCCCCGTCCCCGGCCTCAGTAGCCGCGGTGAGGGACCCATCCTTCAGCATTCGGCGGTTTTCCAGACTGATCCGGTAGGCCGCTTCCTCGCTGCTGCGGTTCACCAGCACCAGTTCGGCGGAACGCTCGTTCTTCTCGAGAACGACGCGGGTCGGGGCGATGAGGAGTTCCGCGTACGAGGATGCGGAAAGAAGGGCAAAGGCCGAACACAGAGCTGCCGGCACGCATTGGGAGAGACGCATGGGTTTAATTCCTGTCGATGCGGAACGAGGAGGCAGGCAGGAGGGGCGCCTGCCTCCATTCGGCATCGCTTGGCTTACTGATATTCGACGGTGACGACGAAGGTGCCGGTGTAGTCGCCTTCAGGCTGGTTCGCCGCGACGTTGAGGTAACCGCCGACGGTGAAATCGTCCTGACCGCTCGCCAGCGTTCCGTTGGCTTTCGAACCCGAGAAGTTCTCGATGACCATCTCGTCGCCGTCGGTGTTGCGGATCGTCGTTTCGGTCGGCAGCGCAATGGTGTAGGCTTGGCCATCGGCGCCGGACACCTGGAAGGCGGCAGCGGTATGGTCATCGGAGAGGCAGCTCAGCGCCGGGCCGCATTCCTTGGATCCGTCGGGGGCGACGAGAACACCGTCCGCCTGGGTGAGGCTCGGGGCGATGGTGCCGAAATAGAGAGCCGTGACGTTCTCGATCTGCAGCGGGGCAACGATCTTCGCGCCGGCTTCGGAGGTGACGTCGGCAGCTTTCGCGCCGGCGGTGATGGCCATGCCGCTGACAGCGGCGGCAATGATGAACTTACGCATAATTGTCTTCCTTCGGTTGGCCGGGGCCACGAAATTGCCGCCCCGTTGAAGGAATGTTTAGATTTTTATATTTCCGTGCGCCGCTATCCCGATGGCCCGGATCGCCGTCTGAACGGGTGACGACCCTGACCAAAAGAGTGAGGACCTGTCCGCAAGGACAGCCCGGCTACAGTTAACGGACTATATCCGCGACTGCCCCGAGGAGCTCTTCGTAGTTAATGGGCTTGCTGAGGATCGAGACGAAGAGATCGGTCGCGGTCAGGAAGCCTGCCTGACTGGAAATCAGCATGAACGGAAGATCGGGTCGCGTCTCGCGTACCTCCCGTGCGAGAGCATCGCCCGCGAGCTTCGGCATGTTGAGATCGGTGATGACCAGGTCGAACCCGGAGCCGGCAGACAGGACCTGCCGCGCGAGAACGGGATCGCTCAGGAACGACGCGCTGTAGCCCTCCGCCTCGAGCCTTGCACGAAGCGCTTCGCCGATCTCGGCCTCGTCCTCGACAATGAGAACCCGAGGCACCGAGGCCTCCAGCCTTGTTCGGGTCGCGCTCCGGGCCGGCACGGGCGCAGTTCGCGGAATGAGGATCCGGAACAGCGTCCCGCGACCGGGCGAGGTGTCGATCTCGACCGTCGCGCCGCGGCTCTCGGCGAGCGCATTGACCGACAGAAGGCCGAGCCCGGAAAACCGGGTCCTTTTCTTGGTCGATGCAAAGGGCGTGAAGAACCGTTCGAGATCCTCGCTCGGGAAGCCGGGACCATCGTCCTCGATCTCGATCTGCCACTCTGGATCCCCGACCACGGGACCGAGCCTCAGGGACGGATTCCCGCCCGGCGCTCCTGCCTTGAGACGGACCTTCAACGTACCGTGGTCGCCCATCGCCTCGAATGCGTTCTTGATGATGTTGAGGACGGAGCGCGACAGCAGCATCTCGTTGACCTGCGCGGGGGCCGAGCGCGGCAGTTCCGCCTCGATCGCCACGCCCCGCGGCTTGATGGCCTCCAGAAGTCCGAGCGTCGTCGTCAGGAACGTGCTGAGGTCGACAGGTCTCCTTTCGATCATCTCGGCATCGACGCCCGTTTCGAGGCTCCGCAGGACTTCGCGCGCAGCGCCCGTGGCCGTACAGATCTTCCGGATGCGCTCCTTGGTCTGACCATCAGGGAGGGTAGCCTCGAGAACCGTGGCATTGCCCTCGATGATGGCAACGAGATTGCCGAGGTCATGGGCCACGGTGTTGCTGAGCACATAGAGGGCGATGCTCTTCTCGCTCGTCCGCATCTTGCGCTCGAGTTCGCGCATCCGTGCTTCCCGTGCCAGGCGTTCCCTGGCGTCGCGGGTGATGCAGATCAGTCCCTCACCCCGCGGCCGCGCCGTCAGGGCGACTTCCTGCTCCACCGGGTCCCCGTTCTTGGCGAGGCCCTTCACGTCCCCGCGCCAGCTTCCTTCGCCGAAGACGACGGGAATGGCGACCTCGCCCAGCTCCGCCGCCATCTCCTCCGTGTAGAGTACGCTCCAAGGCTTTCCGATCAGCTCATGCGGCTCGTACCCGAAAAGGCGGGCATGAGAGAGGTTCATGTAGGTGAAGATGCCTTGGGGATCGGTCAACGCGATGCCGTCGGCAGCCGCTTCGGCAGCGTCGGTCAGCGCCTGGGAGCGTGATGCCTCCAGGCGAAAACGCTGGAAGGTCTCGAAGAGCTCGGCGGACTTGCTTTCCAGCAGCTCTTCGGCAGCGAGCCGCGCTTCGCGTTCACGCTCGAGCTTGCGTTGCAGGCGCGCGAACTCTGCGTCCGTCTTCGTCTCCACCGGAAGCCTCCCGTTCATGGACGATGACCCTGAACTTCGCCTCGGTCCCGTCCGGGTTGGATTCGTAGCGTTCGACCGATGAACGATCAGATAAACCGTATTGGTCCAGACAGCCTGCAATCAGCCCTTCGGCGAGGTCCGCGAGGGGCCGTACGGAGCGGTAGCGGAGGGTGATGGAGCGGTCACCATCGCGGTCGAGAACGTCGAAACGCGGAAGCTCGGCTTCGCTGTAGAGTTTGCGCACGTTGACGTGGATCACTGCCTCGAGCGACGCCAAGAGATCGATCGGGCTCGCGAACCGGGCGAGCATGCCGGCGTGGGCGCGATGAAGACGGCCATAAAGATCCGCACCGAAGTCCCGCACCATCGTCCCCACCGGCGCGCCCGTGCGCCCGGAAATGGCCCCGAGCATCAGCATCAGGTCGTCGGTCGGGTAGTAGCCGATATTCGTGAAACCCCCGGCGGAGGTGAGGCCAGGGACCGACAGCATCTCGTCGGCCTCGGTTTCTCCGTAGGTCTCCTCCACGAACTCGACGAAGGACCTGATGATTATACCTTTCATCGAACTGTTCCCCGGGAAGAGCGCCAGTCGATCACAGGAGCGAACGCGCGGCTACATCCTTGATGGTCCGCCGGCCCTGTCCAAAAGGTCAGGGCGGGACGGGCTTTCGGGGACGGCCACGAGCTTCCCGCCGGAATGCCCGATCCCGCAGATGCGTCAGGCGCTGTCTCAGAGGGCCTTGCTCTTTACCATCGCGGCCGCATCGGATGGGCGGAAGGAGCATTTGATGGTCTCACCCTGCCCTGGGCGGGAAAAGCGCCCGGGGGCCGTTCCCATGGCAACCGCTCCGCAGCGCTTTTCTCACAAGACAGGTGATGTACAGAACGATACTGGATGCGAGAACGGCCCTGGCGTCGCCAGGTCTCCCCTCTCCAGCCGGCCGGCCATGCACGGGCTTCATGCTCGCCAACCCTGCAAGGCCCACCAGCGCCGCAAGGATGACCATGGCGCCCATCTTCCGTCCGTTCATACGACAAGTTCCCATGGATAGGCATGCGGACTGTCGTACCGGGCAGTCTCGGACCGGTTGAGCCACAGCGAAAGAAGGGTGGCCGAGATTCCGATCTCCAGCAGCATGGCCGCGATCAGCGAGGCCGAAGGCAAGCCGTGCATGAACATGCTGACGACCCGGCCGACACCGTAACTGCCATAGACGGTCCCGCCTGCAAGCAAGCCGAGATCTGCGAAACGCAGTTGCACGCCGCCAATGAGCATGAGGCATGCCACGATGATCAGCATGCTGGCCGGGGCGGCCAGTTCCGACATCAGCGCCGGGTCCTGCGGAACGGTTACCCCGCTCATCGCGAGAAAACCCTCTGGCGAAAACAGCAATGTGCTGCCGATCAGTTCAAGGAGCGATCCTGAACCAAGAAGCGCGGTTCTCGTAGCGATCCGGTTCATGCCGAGGCCCTCCAGACGCCCGACACAGCAGTTTGGCGCGCATAGTCGGTAAAGTCCTTGGGCGGCCGCCCGAGGGCACGCTCCACGCCATCGGTGATGTGCGCGTTCCGTCCGTCGAGGACCGTCGAGAAGAGGTAGTCCAACATCCAGACGACCTCCTTCGGGGCCCCGGAACTGGCAATCCCGGCCATGAAGGCGTCATGGGGGACATCGACGTAGGCGATATCCCGCCCTGTCGCGCGTGACAGATCCTCCGCCACGTCGGCGAAGGTCATGAGCCGTGGGCCCGTCACTTCGTAGATCTGCCCGTTGTGGCGATCTTCCGTAAGCGCAGCTGTGACAACATCGGCGATGTCGTCGACATCGACGAAAGGCTCGGGGGTATGACCTGCCGGAAGGGTGATTGCGCCGCTCAGGACCATGTCGATAAAGGCGCCTTCGGAGAAGTTCTGGTTGAACCAGCTCGCCCGCACGATGGTCCAGTCGAGCCCTGCTCCTTGAACAATGCGCTCACAGGCCTGCGCCTCCCTTTCGCCGCGGCCGGAAAGAAGAACCAGTTTCCCCACGCCCTTCCGCCTGGCCCTGTGCACCAAGGCTTCGATGGCATCCGCCGCACCGGGCATGGCGAGGTCGGGAGAATAGGTGATGTAGACGGCCGCCGCGCCGTCGAGGCAGGCATCCCAACCGGCCTCATTGTCCCAGTCGAAGGACGGGATGGCTGCGCGTGAGCCGATGCGCACGTCGCGGCCTTGCGCCTTCAGGCGCTCGGCGACGCGACGACCGGTCTTGCCAGTTCCGCCAAGAACCAGAGTGGGATCCGTTTTGGTGTTGAAGGTCATTCGGCTTGCTCCGTATTCGTTCGTTGCAAGCCTGTAGCTAAGGAAAAGGAGGCCTCGTCTCTTGCCGCAGGACGCCAGGGTTTTGACAGATGACGTCAATGCGCAGCGCTAGGACGGGTGAGACGCGATGCGATAGGAACGCGGCGTCTGCCCAGCCCAGCGTTTGAACGCACGCGTGAAACCGCTCTGTTCGGCAAAGCCCGTGAGAAAAGCGATCTCCGCCAGACTGTATCGGGTCTCGCGGAGGAGCTGTTCGGCCAGTTCCCGCCGCGCAAGGTCGACCAGCGTTTGGAACGACAGACCTTGATCGGAGAGCCTGCGCTGCAGGGTCCGGCTGCTCATGCCCAACGCAGCGGCGGTGCTCGAAAGGGTCGGCGGGCCTTCGCTCAGTCTTTGCGAAACAGCAATCCGGACACGCTGATCGAGGCCGGTGTCATCGGCAAGCGCCGCCAGTTCGGCTTCGAGGTGCCGATCGAAGAACCGGACGATCGTCTCGTCGCCCAGTCGGTTGGGCGTGGTGAGGGTTTGCGTACTGACGAGAATGGCGTTGCGATCCGAGCCGAAATGCACCGGGCATCCGAAATGCGCCTCGAAGAGTTCCACAGGGCCCCGAGCCGGGTGCTTGAGGTGCACCTCCACGGCGGAAAAGCGCCCGATGGAGACTTGCTGACTGATCTCGACGACGCTCGCGATGCTGGCTTCGTTCGACAGCGCCATGCCTGGGCTGCCATCGCCCGATTTCTCGAGATTGAAAAATGCACCGCCACTGACGGTTTCCAGCGTGTAGACCTCGACGCTGGACAGAACGCGGGCGTAGCGCTCCGCCCGGGTATAGGAACCCCGAAGGTCCGGCGCCGATTTCCATGCCAGACCGAACGCGCCATATTCATCGCTGCGCATGGACGCGCCGATGCGCAGCGGCAGCTCAAGGCCACCCGGATCGCGTTCAGCGACGGCGGCGAAGAAGCGATAGAAGTCAGCAGACGGTACCATCCGGGAGGGATCGATCGGTCCCTCCGGGTCGAGCCCTAGCCCCTCAACGAGGTCTCGGGTTTCGACGCCGCGAGCCGCGTGGTCGACGATCTTGTGAACATAGAGCGACGTGATCTCTCCCATTGCACCAGCGTAGCCGCTGCGCTCCGATCACAGAAAGGGCGGAAGCCACCTGAACTGCAAATGGCGGGCATTGATCAATCCACGTGATGCCCCTGAATATGTGCCATTGGGTTCTTCCCGTCGCCTCCACCGCGACGGGAACGCAGCTCGTGCGTATTCCATTTCTTTTCGAGACCTTGCGCGCCACCTGCCCACATTCAAGCAACAGTTTTGCCATTCAGCGCCTTGAACAAGCTTGTCCCGGGCTGCATTTCGGCACGACCCAGTTCCGGCTCGGGGCAGATGTGGTCAGTTGCCGGGACGAGGGACCTGCCATCGCCCCTCCTCGAAGCCTTTCTACCGTAGGCGGAATGACGCCGAGCCAGGTCTGCTGGATCTGTAACCCAAGCGCTCACACGAGCAATCCCGCCAGCACCCGTAGCAGCTTCTGGCTGTTCATCGGCTTCTTGCACACCGGCACGCCCGGATATCCGTTGGTCAGCTCTGTTCGGCGGCCATGGCCCGTATGGAAGAGAAACGGGATGTCCCGCGCCAGGAGTTGATCGGCAACAGGAAAGACGTCCTTGCCGCGCAGGTCGATGTCGAGGATGGCAACGGCAAATGGTGCATCCGTCGCGGCACTGAGACCTTCTTCAAGCGAGGGAATGGGTCCGATCACCTGCGCGCCGGCGCTCTCGAGATCGAGCTGCAAGGCCATTCCCACGAGCGCTTCGTCCTCGACGAGAAGAACGGTGTGCCCGTTCAGGAGGGCGGGGTCCCCCTCTCGAGCCTCGGATCTGTCCGCTGCGGCCCCGCGGGGCTCGCCTGCCAGATAGACCTGTTTCACATGATCGAGGGACGATGGCATCATGACTCCTCCGCTAGCGGAAACCGTATCGTGACACAAAGCCCGGGCGCCTCCCACGAACGCTCCACGGTCCCGCCAAGTTGGGCTGTCGATGCATCGATCAGCTTGGAACCGAACCCGCCATTGCGCCCGGTTGCCCTCCCCTGCTGCTCGGCGCCGCGTTCGCGCCAGCGAAGATCGACGACCGGCCGGCTGATATCGTCCTCCTCGACAGACCAGCCGATGTCGAGCGCTCCTTCGGGCGTCGACCATGCGCCGTGCTTGACCGCGTTCGTCGCCAGTTCATGAAGAATGAGACCAAGCGGGGTCACAACCCGACGGGGCAGTCTGACCACCTCGCCGCTCAGGCGCAGCCGGCCCTCCTCCGCCTCCGCATAGGGATGCAGGATCGCCTCGATGATCTCGTTCAGCGGAAGGGACCGGATTTCCTCATCGTCCATGCTGATGACATGGGCAGCGGCCAGCGCCTCGATCCGGGCCTGCAACTTTTCGACGAAAGACGGAACGTCGACTTCACCGGCGGCACTCAGACCGACGAGGCTCTGTATAACGGCAAACAAGTTCTTGACCCGGTGATTCAGTTCACGGTTCAGCAGGCGAAGCTGATCCTCGTAACCGCGTCGATCGGTGATATCCGTGTGGACACCAACCCATTCCCTGATCGCTCCCTCGGCATCCAGCAAAGGGATGGCTCGGATGGCGTAAAGGCGGTATCGCCCATCCCGTCGGCGGACCCGGTGCTCGAAGACGAACATCTTCCGCTCTCGCACCGCCTCGTTCCAGGCATCGACCGTGGGTTGCGCATCGTCCGGGTGAACCGCGTCCGCCCAGCCATAGCCGTTATATTCCGCATGGCTCTGCCCCGTCAGCGCCGACCAGCCCGGCTGCTCGCCTCGCATTTCGCCCGCCGGCGTGTTCGTCCAGAGGACGCCGCTCACCGCATCGATCGCCGCGCGAAACCGTTCGTTGCTCTGTCTCAGCGCGGTCTGGGAAGCATGCAGTTGCTCAGCGTTGCGAACCTCGGCGGTGATGTCCCTGATCGTGCCGAGCATGAGGTGCGGCTCGCCGGACTCGAAGGACGTCCGTCCCTGGGCCTCGACCCATCGCTCGACGCCATCGTTCGGGCGGATGATCCGCATTTCCATGCGATGGGCACCGTTGCCTTTGGGGTCGAGCGCCTTTGCGACATCCCTCTCCCAGGCGTCGCGGTCGTCACGATGGATGGTGGCGGCGATCTTCTCCAGTGGGACGGGTTCTCCGTGGCCGAAGCCGAAAATCTCGATCGTCATCGGATCCCATACGGAGCGTTCCTCTGCGGGGAAGTACTCGAAGGTCCCGACCCGCCCCGCTGCCATGGCGCGCAGCCGTCTCGCTTCGCTTTCACGAAGGGCGACCTTCGATTGCTCCGCCCGCTGCCGGGCCTCGACCTGTTCGGTGATATCATAGGCGAAGCTGATGACCCCGACGATCTCGCCGGCGTCGTTCCGGTACGGTTGCAGAGCCTGATGGTACCAGCGAGATGCCGCCTCGCCCTCGCCGCCCGCTTTGATCGTGGCGGGCAGCTCGGCTCGATCCCAGATCTCACCTTTGCGGTAGACGGCGTCGAAGCGCTCGAAGATTCCCTGGCCGTCCAGCTCGGCCATGGCTTCGCGCAGAGCCTGGCCGATCAGTGAGCGCCCGCCAACTGCCCGGTCGTGAGCTGAATTCGAGTAGACGTAGCGATGATCTGGTCCTTCGTGGACAGACACCAGTACTGGCGCCGCATCGAAGAGACGGGAAAATGAAACGAGGTCTCCGCGTTCGTCAGTCGGCGCAGCCTCTCTGTGCTCCGCACCCTTGGCGGCTGTCTCGTCCTCGGCATCGTTCCGGGCGCGGCTCATCGGTCCCCCTCGCGCTTCGTCTTCAGATGGTCTTCGTCTTCGTCGTCTTCCCGTCCAAGTCTTCCGTCTCGGCGGCAGGATTGCCGCAGCGGATTCAGTAACCTGCGCGATCGAGCCGGCACTTGATCGCGACGCACAAACCATCGCAGTTGGCGACCTCGATCGTCCCGTCATATTTGGGAGGGATCGAGCGGATCACCTGCCAACCGAGTGATGATGGCTTCGAGGGAGGCACTTCACCATCTGGCAGGCCGCAGCCGTTGTCGCGAATGGCCATTTCCAGCCTGTCCTCGTTCACGCCAATCACGATCATAATTTCCGGGTCCGGCTGTTCGGCGAATGCGTGCTTGAGAGAGTTCGTTACCAACTCTCCGATCAGGAGGCAAAGGTCGACGGCTTGGCGAGCCGAGACCGAAGGATTCGCTCCCGAGACCCGACGGCGGACCGGCAGGCCGACACTCAATGCGTCGGTCATCTGGTCGACGATCAGCTGGACGAAGGGCAGAAGCTCGAGGCTATCGATCCGGTCGGCCCGCTGCAGCTGGGCATGCACGGCGGCGATCGAATGAATACGCGTGCCGACATCGCGGAGGGCGGCCTTCACCTCGTTGCTTTCCGAAGCCGCTTCGCGAAGGCGGACGAGGGAGTTGATCAGGGTCAAGTTGTTCTGTGTACGGTGGTGGACTTCCTTGAGCATGAGGTCGCGTTCGCTCAGCGCCTGCAGAAGCTCTTTGTTCTGTTCAGCAAGAGCGCTCGCCCGGTCCGTGTCGTCGAGCTTGCCGAGGGTCTCGGAAATTCGATTTGCCAGGGTCGTGACAGAACCCTCGCCATCGACGAGAAAACCGGCCCGTACGGTGGCGCCGCCGCTATCGGTCTCGATGGAGAACCGGTCGGCGAGCCTTGCGATGCCGCGTAGGCCAAGGCCGAGACCGGCACCTTCCGATTGCGTCGGCACCGGCCGTCGATCATAGGCCACCTCGACCATCGCCGCAGGGATGCCGCCGCCCTGGTCCTGCGTCGATACCGTCAGCATGATGGCGTCTTCAGTGGTCGCAAGCTCCATGGCGAAAATACCGCCCTCAGCATGCAGAATGGCGTTGCGCGCCATCTCGACGGACGCTGTCGCGATCGGTGTCCGCCTGAAGCTACCGAGCTCCAGCGCCGAGGCGGCGGCCTGCACCACTTGGCGGACACGCAACACGTCGTTCATTTCGGTCAGCCTGACCCTGGTCAGGCGGTAGGAGCGACTCACTGGACCAACTCCTTGCGGCACACCACGAGGATGGAGACATCGTCATAGGACTTGATCCCTTCGGGCAGGAGCATCGCGGCCATCATTAAAGGAGACCTGAAAAGCAGGGCTTTCGGCGCGTCGATCTTCCGGATCGTCTTCAGACCGTCGCTGTGCAGAACAAGGACTTCGCCGGTCCTGAACGGATAGGTATCGGGTCGGCTGACACAACGCCCACCAACGCTTCCGTCCCGGGTCAGGATACGACGCTGCGCTTCATCCGAGATGATCATCGCCGCGATGTTCCCGACACCGGCCACGTCGATAACCTCGCGGGAGCCCTCGGCGGAGAGGCACATCGCCACCGCCCCCCGTTCGACATCCTGCCGGGCGCACAGGTCCTCCATCAGCGTTCCTGCCGTCGTCGCGGCGCTTTCAGCGAAGGCATGGACGAGCAGGTCGGCATCCCGGGCCGCCACGGGGCCATGGCCCAACCCATCGCAAAGCAGCGCCTGAAGAACGCCATCCCTGCTGCGCCAGGCGAAGTTATCGCCGCAGACGCTTTCTTCTTCCGCGGCGACCCGAAGAGCGCCCAGTTCGAAACAGCCGAGATCCTCCCCGACCGGCCCATCGAAAGTCGCGGCGAGGACCGTACCCTCACCGACCTTCGAATGAAGCTCGAAGCGATCGGCAAGCCGCTCCATGGCACCAAGACCGGTTCCCATCGAACCGATGGTGGAGACGCCGTCCCGCATCATGCGGTCCGGATGCTCGATACCGGGGCCATCGTCGATGGCGACAACGCCAAGGCCGCCGCCGGGTTGGGACGGGAAAAGGAGCCGGCCATTCTCGGCATGGCGATAAAGGTTGGTCGCCACGTCGCTGACGACCATCGCGACGACCTCCTGACGCCAGGGCGAGAACCCGCACCCGGCTGCAGCAATCTGCGCAAGCCGCCGCGCTTCACCGACCGCGCTGTCATCCCGCACTTGAACCCAGCACGTCACCCGCTCGCCATCCTCACCATCGTTCCGCCAGGACCGCTATGGATCTCGAAGCGTGCCACCAGCCGTTTCGCGCCGCCAAGCCCCTTGCCTAGGCTCTTGGCGGTGCTGAAGCCATCTTTCAGAGCGGCGGTCACATCCGGAATGCCCGGCCCGTCGTCCCGGCATTCGACATAAACCAATTTCCCGTCCGAGAACGCCGTGAGGCGTCCGCCGCCGCCATGAATCAGCGCATTCCGCGCGATTTCACTGACCGCGGTGACAAAACGGGTCTTCAGCGTTGCCTTGGCGCCAATGCCATCCATCGCCTTCGCCACGGCCCGCCGTGCCACCGCCACGTCGCGTTCGACGATCAGGACCACCTCGCCAACCTTGTCGGCTCCCGCCGGGATGAAGGTCACCTGTTCCTCTGAAGCCGGCTCATCGCCTGATCCACATCGAGGGCCGTCGTCATCTCCGGCAGCGTCATGCCGAGTTCGACAAGGGTCATCGCCACTGCCGGCCGCATGCCCACCACATAGGTCTGCGCAGAGAGGAGCCTCGCAATTCGTGCCAACTGGCCAAGGACGCGACCGACAAACGTATCGACAATCTCAAGCGCGGAAATATCGATCACCACACCGAGGATGTCTTCAATGGCCACACGCTTCGACAACTGGTCCTGCAGATCCATGATGTCTCCATCGTCGATGTCGTCCCGGATCGCGACCAGGACGACGCCATCCAGTCGATAGAGCGACGCCGCTTCAGACACGTCCGTGCTCGCGTCCCTTCAGGGTGTGGACACCCAGGCCGAGGCGATTGAAACCGTAGGTCAGAGCGTCCTTGATGCTCGACCTCGTGATCACGTCGCCGACATCCACGCCGAGCTCCACCATGGTTTGCGCGATCGTGGGGCTGATCCCGCTTATGATGCATTCGGCGCCCATGAGGCGAACCGCGTCCGCCGTGCGGAGCAGATGCTGCGCCACCTGAGTATCGACCGTACCCACCCCGGTGATGTCGATGACGGCGATCTCCGCCCGTCGTTCGACGATCGCCTGGAGAAGGTTCTCCATCACTTCCTGGGCCCGGGCCGAATCGAGGCTGCCGATCAGGGGTACGGTCAGGATACCGGTCCAGAGCTCGACCACCGGCGAAGAGAGTTCACTGACCTCTTGCCGCTGCCGCTCGATCACTTTTTCGCGGGCAGCCTGAAAGACTTCGGTCGTGTAAAGCGCGAAGGCATCCACCAGCCGAGTCGCCGTGGTGAGTTCCTCGGTCAGCTCCTGACCGCCAGCGCAGCGCTCGACGAGAAGCTTGAAGACGGGAGGCTTCAGCGCATTGACGAAGTTCGCCATCTGGGTGGGCGTGACACCACGCTCGGTTCGCTCCCGGCTGACGACCTTCAACTCGTCACGCAGCGCCGACCAGGCCCCTTCGTTCAGGTCGATGGACTGAAGATCGCCGGTCTCCGCACCCTTGCGCAGAGCCTGTAGCAAACGCCTGCTCTGCTCGCGTCCTTCGCTGGACGAGAAAATATCAGTACGTTGAACACCTTCATCGGACTGGACAGAGATCCAGCTGCTCAGGAGACCATCAAAATTCTCCGCCAGCACATCAATTGTTGCTTGACCAGTTTTCAAGCCGTCCTCCCCAGGCAAGAGTACCCCTTGGTTGCTATCACAGTTCTTGCTGTGACTGCACGCATATTGCGCGTACCATCCCCCCGCAGCCATTGGCAAGCGACATCAATGCATTGCTCGATCCCCTCCGTAGTGCTTCACTTTAGCGATGACGTCCGCTGAGTATGAGATCGATCTCCGCTTTCGCGGTGATGACTATGCGCGCGAGCCCCGTGGGGCATTCGCTGGGCGGGGTTTCAGGATCGAGCGCGTGCAAATGAACGATCCGCTGAGCTTCGACTATGCGTGGTCAGGTGATACCCATTATCTGGCGCTGCACGACATCGTGTTGAGCGACGGGGAAGTCCGCGCCGACGAAACCCATCGCAGCGAAACCCTGGATTTGAGGGACCGTCTCACCTTCGCCCCGAAAGGCATGGTCATCGAGGGGTGGTCATCGCTCGCGGCTCGGCGGAATTCGTATGTCGCCCTCTGCTTCTCGCCGGACCTCCTGGAAGAGGAAGGGCGGCCGAGCCGGAATGCGCGGCTCGATCGTCCGCAACTCTACTTTCTCGATCAGCCCCTTCGGGACACCCTTCGCAAGATCGATCGCCTGATGACGGAGCCCTCTGCGGCAGACCCGCTGTTGGCGGAGACGCTCTGTATGCTGGCAGCCCTTGAGCTCGATCAGGCCTTGAAAGGAAAGCCGGCAGAACCGAAAGGTCCGCGCCTGTCAGCGAAACACCTGACGACTGTCTTCGACTACATCGACGCGCATCTGGCCGAGCCGATCACGCTCGACATTCTCGCCGGCCTCACCGGCTTGAGCAGGTATCACTTTGCCCGGGCCTTCACGACGACCACCGGCTCCAGCCCCGTCCAGTTCGTTCGTGAACGGCGCATCGAACGTGCGCAATCGCTGCTTCGAACGACCGATGGCGAGCTGGACCTCATCGCTCAGGCAGTCGGGTTCGCTGGCCCTCGGCAATTCGCCAACGCGTTCAGACGGCAGGTCGGCCAATCTCCCACCGCATACCGTCGAACGATCAAGGCGTGAGTGACCGATATCCGTCTTCGCCGGGCCATGCCGTGAAACCTCGTCATCCCCTAGCGCCTCTTGCCGATGAAGATGCAGTCGTGCCGCATTCACCGTCCACGCAAGCCACCCACCTTGCCATGGGGATCGGCGAGGATCGCACCGCGGTTTCGGCATCAATGACGAGAAGCGTTCAGCGCAGTTCGAACGTACTGTTGCCGCGACCAGCACCGGCCTCGACGTCCTCACGCCAAGCAAAGGCGATGTCGTGCTGCCCTCACTGGCAGCGGCATGGCCCTGACCCTATCGAGAGGCATTATCCGCTTCGGCGAGATGGACACGGCGCGAACACGCGACCTCGATGAGGTCTGTCTCCGGACTTTCCAGAGTCGGGCCGGGGTATTGAAACGGCCAAAACCGGTCGGGCCACTTTTTGCACGGCTTCAGTGGCTGCGATCCTTCTTCAACGCCTCTGCCCCGAAAAAGGACCAGATCACTTCGGCAGCGTCGATATCGCGGTTGACCGGACCGACGACGAAGGCGGGCGCATATTGCCAGCCGCCGGGAACCGTATGGCCTCCACCGTGAATGATATAGGCGTGGAGGGAAGCTGTGCCGTCCTCCCATGCGCGATGCTCGGCCCAGGAAGATGTGCCGTCCGGACCATGATCGATCCGGCGGACTTCCGGTTGCCCGGTGAGGCCGTTGACTCCTTTCCAGTGACGGATCGTGCCCTCCATCGACTGAACCGGCCCGGCCGGGGTCAGCCCATAGAATGATGGAATGCCGCCTTCGTAGGGGATCAGTGGGTCGGCGGTCCCGTTCATGATCAGCATGGGGACCGGCCCCTGGGGCTCGCGGCAGCGGGAGTTTGAAGGCTCGGGCTGTTGCGCCACGAGGACGGCAGCCGCCGAGAACAACTTCGGCCTTTCTGTCGCCAGACGATAAGCCATCTGTCCCCCGCCCGATAATCCGATAACGAAGACATCGTGCGCGGCAATGCCCTTCTCCGCCCTGATCTCCGCAATCAGGGAGGTCAGGAAACCGACGTCATCGACCGGGAGGTTGTGAGCCTCGTTGTCCGGCGCGTCCCGGCACCCGTTCCATTCAAGCTTCCAACCCTCTGGATAGAGAAGGAAATGGCCGTCGCGGGCCGCCCGCTTGTCGAGACCATAGGCGAACAGCGCTCTCATCAATTCGGCGGTCAACTGCGAGCCTGGGAGGACCAGAACCAACCATGGTTCCGTCGCGGGAACATCGGGTTCGAACAACAACCATTTCCGCTCTCGTCCGCCAAAGATCGTCGTGTCCTCGATCACGCTGGCGTCAAGTTGAGGCTCCAACGGACGCGGCGGTGTCAACAGAAAGAAGGTGACGACAAGCAGGGCCATCGCCAACACAATGAGACCGGACGAAAGGCCTGCCGCCATCAGCACTTTCTTCAGTCGTCCTGTCACCTTGAGGGCCCCCTGTTCCTGGTCATTCTCCTAGTAGGTGTCCGTGGCTACGGGAGCGGTTCACTCTTGCATCCGGGACCGCGACGACCGGGAGCATTCCGAAGGTGGTCGGGTATGCATTGAACCGAGTGCCTCGACCTCGGCACCTTGGTTTCAGTCCGCCGCCCCCACGCGAGGGAATGCATACCGCCGTAAACCTCGGTTTGGCCGGGAATGCGGCGGGATTGGCCTTGGCGTTTGTGGCACGGGGCTGCAAACCCCTGATATGGGAGTGGTGTACCTGTGCTTTTTGAGACATGGCTCGCTTTTGTCGTCGCCAGCATTGCCGTTCTCGCGGTTCCGGGACCAGTTGTAGCCTTGACCGTCTCAAGGGTCGCGGGACACGGATGGATGTCCGCAGCGCCGCTGGCCGCCGGCGCGACACTGGGTGACGCTTTTGCCATGACCCTGTCTCTCGCGGGGGCTGGTGCGGTCCTGACGGCTTCGTCGGAAGCGTTCGCGGTTCTGAAGATCATTGGCTCAGGCTATCTCATCTGGCTTGGGATCAGTGCACTGCGAAAGTTCCGGGGTGTCGTGCCGATCGCCAGCGTAAGAGCAGGATCGTTGTTTCGCGACGCCTTCCTGGTCACCGCTTTTCATCCGGGCGGCTTCGTCTTCTTCGTAGCTTTCGTACCCCTCTTCATCGACCAGACGCGCGCCCTCCTCCCTCAAATCTTGCTGCTGGAAGCAACATTCGTGACCCTGACAGCAGCGAACGTTCTGTTCTGGGCAGCTATCGCTTCGAAGGGACGCAGAATGGCAACCCACAGCCGGTGGAGCGAGCGTGTCGAGACATTGAGTGGCGCGGTCATGATTGGCCTGGGGATCCTCGGCGGCGTGGATGCCGCCCGGAAGTGCTGCCGATGATTCGTATGAGACAAATACGGAGGTTTCTTCCCTCCTTGGGCTCCTCGCTGACGGAGGCGTTGTTATCTATGATAGATCCGTATTTCCTTGCCCGCCAGAAGACAAGCCGGATGGTCTTCAACTCGCCGACGGCATTACGGCCTGCGGTCACCTTCGAGCGGATCGGGCCTGATGCGGTGACAGGGCCTATCCGCATCAACAACGCACTCGGACAAAACGAGACCATCGAGGCCTTCGGCAGCGCCGTCAGTCAGCTCAAGGACGCACGCGCTATCATCCTCGACTTCAGGAACACGCGAAGTGGGGGAAATACCGATGTCGCCCGATCCATCATCGGACCCTCCATCGAGGAACCCAAGCCCTACCCGGTCCACACCAATCCAGTCGTTGAGCGGCGGACTACGGTGCCCCGGTGTGTGGTGAAGTATGCTACCCTGCGAGAGCCGTTCTTGGACGTCCCTGTTGTTGTGCTCCACGGCAAGTGGACAGCGAGCATGGGCAAAGGGTTGGTCATCGGCTCGGATTTGGCGGATCTTCTCGGTGCCCTGGAGCTCGAACTCGAGGGCCCGAAAGCATGGCTCGAGTTCGATGGGGAGCGCCTTTTTCATCCGAACGGCACCGCGCGCGAGGTCGACACCGTGCATGTTCCCCTTGGCTTCGGCGACATCGACCCATCGGGGGATGACCTCGCCACATGGGTGGTCCTCGCCCCTCTCTCGGAGGAGAAAATCAATGACCCTTCCCGTCGCGAACTGGCGAAAACGTGCCCCCCATTCAGAACCGCGAAAGAGCATAATGGTCAGTAGGCTCCTCCTCGTAGCCTTCACGGTTTGCTCGGCCTTTATCCTTCACACCGGGGCGGAGGCACAGTCGGCCGTTCGCCCGCAGGATGACTTCTATTCATACGTGAACGAAGCATGGCTGGCGGAAACAGGTATCCCGGACGATATCCCGTGGATCAGCCCCTTCGTTGTCAATACGCTGGAGG